>CAZFOX010000851.1:0-2477 GCA_964520565.1 uncultured bacterium
TTTGTTTTTACTATACTTAAATGTCAAATGCTTGAGAACTTCGCACTCTTGAGTTGAATAGTAAAATCCATAGAAATTCGGTTCCGCATAAGGGTGGCGCCGATGATCGGGCCGAGGGTATTCATAATGGCAATACAGCACGCATATATCCACGTTGCATGAAGAGAATAGTAATTGGCCATTATGGTCCCGAATGCAATTCCTGGTGCAACGCGCCAGCCACGGTAGAAGGCAACTACAAACGCCAACGCGGCAGCGGGCCAAATGGGCATGGGGAGAACGCCGACGCTCTGAAAGATCGTATAATTCAGATGCGAGATACCCCAATAGGCTAAAACTACGAGGATATTCTCTTTGAACGACCGCCAAGACAATACATTTCTATTCATGTGTGGGCACCGAACTCTGTCATTGTCCCGAATCGAGTGCTCATACAAGTAAAGTATACTAGTTTTTTTAATAATTCATCCCCGTTTAATTTAATTGAGCGTACAGAACCACGTCGACTTTCATTGAAGCGGTACTAAGGATGGGACAACACCTGGCATCATGTGGGAAAAAGGGGTTCCGCTTGCATTCTGGGATTGGCGTTGTATCGGTTTCTTGGATGGAAAATTGGAGTCTAGATCGGTAATTTCAATCGCGCCACGCATCCCGGCCGGTCTCTCCGGTTTTCCAGCGTCAGCGCTCCGTTATGCGCTTCGACAATCTGGCGGGCGATCGTCAGCCCGAGCCCCGATCCCTGCGGTTTGGTCGTGAAAAAAGGTACAAACAAGTTTTCCGGGTTCAATATGCCGGAACCTTCATCCTCCACGGTGACTTCCAAATGACGATGGGGTTTCGATAGAACCTGCCACATCACCCGGACGTTTCCTCCGGTTTCCGCTGCCGCTTCGGCCGCGTTTTTCAGGAGGTTGATGAGGACCTGATCCAACTGGTCTCCATCGGCTTGGATCGTCAGAGAGGGTCCCGGATCGATCGCTACCAGATGGCCGGTCTCCAGATCGACGGCTCGTTGAATCCATTCCCGCACATCCACTGGTTCTTTCCGGGGCCGGGGCATTTTCGTCAGGCGGCTGTACGATGCCATGAACCGGTTCAATCCGCTGGATCGCTCGCCAATCGTATGCAGCCCCTGCTGCAGATCCTCCTCCCAATCCGCGGGACGGGGATCGCGGGATAACAGATTCCGCATGCTCTCCGCCAGCGAGTGGATGGGGGCCAGCGAATTGTTGATTTCGTGCCGTAATACCTGCACCAGCCGTTTCCAGGCCTGCCGTTCTTCCTCGCGTAGTGCATAGGAGAGATCGGAAAGCACCACCAGTTGATGCGGTCTTCCCTCCAACCGGAATTCCCCCCGCCTCAATTCCCATCGTCCCATTCCTCCAGGCAGGGTTAAATCCAGAATGCGCGGCGCGTCGCCCGTCAGGGCGGCCGATAGTCCCAACTCCTCCGCCGTCCGTCCCCACAACGCCGTCGCCGGTTTGTCGATCAGGTTTTGGGCGCGCTGATTGACGATACGCAACTTATCCTGCTCGTCGAACGCCAACACGGCAATATCGATTTCGTCCATCACGCGGCGTAACAGCGTGGTGGCCTCCATCGCGCTGATCCGCTGCGCGCGAAGCGTATCGCCCAGTGCGTTGATCTCCCACGCCGCTTCCTGTACGACGTCGTCTCCGCGGTTCCGAATCGCGCGCAACGAGTAATCCCCCTCGTGAAAGGCCGCTAACAGGTTGGAGAAGGTTCGCAGGGTGGTGACCACCCGCTCGCGAACCGCCGCCGCAAATCCAAGCCAGATCAATGTTATAACCAGCGTGACCGTCAATTCCACTTTCAGGCTGTACCCGCCGCTCCAGATCAGGTACAAGGCGATCGCCGAGCCCGGCAATCCCGCGCCCAGCGCCATTAGAAACAGTCGTGTTTCGTAATACAGCCGTGGACGCTTCCGGCTCTGCGAATGAGAGACTCCCCGATCCAACGCGGTTAGTTGTTTATATTCCATATTTTTCCAGTCGGCGGTATATGGCCGGACGGCTCATTCCCAACGCTTTGGCCGCCTGGCTGATGTTGCCATCATATCGTGCCAGGGTCTTCTTGATCAGATAACATTCCACTTCCTCCAGACTCATATCCATCAGGTTGGCGCTCGATTCCGATCCTTCGCGCAGTCCCAGGTCGCCGACGTGGATGGTCTCCCTTTGCGCCATCAGCACCGCTCGTTCGATGGTATGATCCAACTCCCGCACGTTTCCCGGCCAGGAGTATCGCTTTAACGCTTCCAACGCATCGTCTTGAATAGAACTCACCGCTTTTCGGTACCGGTTCGCATATCGCTTGAGAAAATGCATCGCCAGAAGCCCGATATCCTCTATCCTTTCTCTTAATGGCGGGAGCACGATCTCCACCGTGTTCAGCCGGAATAGTAAATCCTGCCGGAATTTTCCTGCTGCCGTCTCGGTCGAAAGATTGGCATT
>CAZFOX010000852.1:0-2475 GCA_964520565.1 uncultured bacterium
AACGGGGATGGCCAGATTGGAGCGAATGACTATCGAATACTCGTCACATTCCGTTGGATCCAAGCGCCGGAGAACTCACCGTCGATTCGGACGATATCGCCGCTGGAAAGCAGGCCGTTCGTCGGGCTGTAATCCTGAATCGTATGCCGCCCCTTGATGACCGTGCGGTTCGAGATACCTGAATCCAAATCCCGGTCGGGGCCGAACGAATACAGGAAGTAAAAACCGCGAACGATCAATCCCTGATCCTTTAATAGTTGTTCGTGATCGCTATTGCGCGGCGAATCCGATACGTATTTAAGAAAGGAGAGGGTTGGATCGACCCATTCGTCTTCGGATTGAAGAACCGGTTTGAAGGGATCCTTGGGTAATTCATTCATATAGGAGATGGGCGTTGTTAGTTCTTCCAGACTGATGGGGTATTTATTGGCATTCAACATTCCTGCCAGGGGTTTTCGGACGGGTTGATCCGCCATAAAAAGCCCCAGGGCGTTTCCCGTGCTTCGGATATCGGCCTGTACCCGCGCAACCATAGCCCGAATCCGGGCATTCAGAAAATTGGGCACGGCGATCGAAGCCAGAATCCCGATAATGGCAACGACAACGAGAAGCTCAATCAAGGTGAAAGAAGATTGGTTCTTCATTTTGTATAGATAAAATCAAAAAGAGAAAGAGAGTGGCACAAAGAATTACCCTTCTTTATGTCACTCTCTGTGCTGATAAACGAATTATGATTCTTGTTGTTGAAAAAGTTAACGATCCGATCTTTTATTCAACCTGGAATCTTCAACAGCTACAGTGGGTGTCAGGAAAAAATTATCATCGATGGCCGTATTGATTTCTGCTTTTAATAATTCCAATCGCTCTATTTCATAATACGTGCCATCCGATAACTTTTGATGAACGGTAACATAGTTGGGTACTGGCAAGCCGTTCACGTTTTGAAATTCCGAAGCGTCAATTCGATAGCGGCCATCGGCGAAAATCATTTGCGTCCAGGCATTCTCGTTTGTCGAGTCGATCAGAAAAGAAGCGCCGATAGTTCCATTGGAATCGACAAGCGTATAGTAACCATTTTCCTTCGCGATCGTGTAACCATTGTTCAGCCACCAACCAATATCCGACCCAAAACGGCATAGACCTTCCTTGGGATTGAACCAGATTTGATTGGAGAGGGGGTGTAACTCTCCCAACTGAGAAACAAATAAAAACGACTTGACCCCGTCGAAAATCCTGGTTTGTTCGAATGGTTCGCCGGGAGATAATTTCTTAATAATCTGACAGCGCTTCGAGGGTGTTGCGATCAGCGAAATCTCTTGATGATAAATCCGAGGCTCGTTGATGTTCTTTTGGAAAGTCTCAATCGTATTCAAAACAGCCGCTTCCCGATCTGGATCGTAATTTCCAGATTCTCTTACTACGGGGATCATTTCCAACTGATTGGTAATCCATTTCTCTCTTTCCCGTACGCGATCCATCCCGCCGCGTAGGATAAGAGGCGGAATGGTTTTTATCTTAAAATAAATGATTGCACTGGTCTGGATATTCTCTTGCTGGCTTTTATAAAATTGTTCCAGATATTCAGGAGTTTGCGCTCGGGCGATGCCGGTAGAAACGACAAGTAATGCAATGACTAGAATTAAGTTTTTCATTTTTTTTCCTCCTAAAAACGGCTTTTTTTATTCACAGCGATAGACCAGCCATGAATGGATGTCGACGATTTCAATAGGCTCACAATATTCCCAAATCGAATTACTCCAAGAGAAAATGTCCCCCAAGCAATTCAAATTGGCCAAACAAGGATCTCCATAATTATCCCCCGTGCATGTACCAGAGAGTGACCATTCCTCAATCGTAGTGTAGCCTGCAGTTGCGTTACAGGTATCGTAATTAGCACCGTCGCAACAAGCTAAATCTATATACCGTAAGGAATAATCACAATAATCCCCATCACATGCATCATCCCATACCGTATATTCTTTGCACTTACAATTAAGACTATAGGACTCTCTTATGAGGGAATTCGATATGAATAAAGAAAAGAAAATTATTAATGAACCTAAAATTACTAAATATTTACTCTTCTGTGTTAACACGATTTGATTCTCCTTCCATGAGATCAATAACCAACTGAGGCAAAAATCGAAACCACATATTAAATCTCTTAACTATTTTTTATATTTAAAGGGTAAAGTGATTAAACGATAAAAAGAATCACTCGTCAATCAAAAATCCTACAAATACCCCCCCCGTTACCCCCCATGGGGGGTAACACTTTTTTCATCTGGTTCAAGAAACAGGCCTTGGGGGGTGATCTGAATCGCATAGCCCAGATGTTTTAGATATTTGATATCTCGATAGATTTGCGTTTTCGAGACGCCAAATCGTCTCCCCAAGCGGCCATACGTCCACTTATGCGGCTCGGTTTCAATCAAACGATGGATTTCAATCAGCCGTTTTTGCCGATCGTCCATG
>CAZFOX010000853.1:0-2473 GCA_964520565.1 uncultured bacterium
TGGGATATGCGGTCCGATGATTTGAAAATCTTTCGCCGATCCGTTCCAGATTAGAATATCCGGATGTCCGGCGTTCACCGCCGTCAACAGTCCCCGTTCCGCATCCACCCAGATCAGAGCCATCGTGCAAAACAAACCCGTGACACTGAATTTTTCCGAGGCGTAAAAATTGATTTTTTGGATAATTTCGTGGGGCTCTTGAGTTTGCGCAAGAAGGACAGTTAATTCGTGGTGCAGCATGGTGGCCAGCAAGGCCGCCGAGACGCCATGCCCGGTGACGTCGTACAAGGCGACGGCCAGACGATTGTCCGAATAACGGCGGGTTGCCAGATAATCTCCACCGATTTCCAGGAGAGGTTCGTAACGAAAATGCAGGCCAAGCCGGTCGTTTTCCCACTCGGCGGGAAGCATGCAGCGCTGTACCAGCGAAGCGATCCGAAGATCCGCCTTGAGCTGTCTCTCTTGATCGTGTACTTTTCGGAGCAATTCGGATTGTTTGAAAACCCGGTTGATCACCTGCATGAGATAATCCGGGTTAATCGGTTTGGTGATGAAATCGGCCGCTCCCAGTTTCATGGCATATACCGCACGGTCGATCGTTCCGTAAGCCGTCATCATGATAACGGGGATTTCGATGTCCCGATTTTTGATTTGTTGGAGTAATTCCATCCCATCCATTTCCGGCATTATCACATCGCTGATAATGGCGTCGGGATGGTATTGGTCGATCAATTCCAATGCCTGGCGTCCGTCTTTGGCTTTTAAAGAAGAATAACCTTCCTTCTCGACATACAAACTCAGCAGGAGCCGAATATCGGGCTCGTCGTCAACGATCAATATGCAATGGTGATTCTTCATGAACCCATTTCCAACCCATGCCGGTTTTGCAAACGAATCGATAAATTATAGTACGGATTATTATCCACTTTAGCATAAATGCTTCCTTCCAGCAGGGAGGTATCGCTCTTCTGCGAGGCGGAAATGGATGGCGATGATAGAGCAGTCCCGGCTGGATGCGGATGGGTAGTTTGCGGGCAGGGACGTCTGCGTTTTAGAAAGATAGAGGCTCGGTGGAGCCTCGAGTTTCGATGTTCTTGAGTATTCATTGAATTGACATCGAAGCGGAGGTGGTAACACGAAGGACATAAAAATATTATTTCATGGGTGGAAAGAATAGTAATTGCCATCTCCAATCCAACCGTGTTATGATGAAGGCAATATAAAATAGTTCATAATATCCAGCATTTCTCACGGATTCATTGAATAAGGAGATGGGAACGATTATGCAGACGAATCGCCGCCGTTTTATGAAATCCGCCTTGGCTGCCGGCCTCGTTGCCGGAAGTGGAGCGCACCGACTGCTGTTTGCCGCCGAATCCTCGGTATCCGCCATAGCCCCGACCCCAAGGAAACGCGCCGCCATTTCGGCGGGAGACGATCGAACTCAAAATATCATCGATTCTTTGAAACCCTTCGCCCGCGAGATCAAGGACGCCATTGGAAACCGCCCGGTTGTAATCAAACCCAACAACGTGGCCATCGACGTGCAACTCTGCGCCACACACGTCGACGCGCTGACGGGAATCCTGGAGTTTCTTAAATCCATCGGTAAGACGGAAAACATCGCGATTGCCGAATCCGCCGCCAGCGGCCCCACGTTCGAAGGATACGAGAATTATGGGTACATGAAATTGAAGGATCGATACAAGGTCGATCTGATCGATCTCGATCGAGAGCCGGTACAGCAGATGCACGTTGTCAACGACGGCGATTTTCATCCGCATTTTGTGCGCATGTCCAAACTGCTGCTCGATCCGGAAACATTTTTGATTTCCGCGGCGGTTATGAAAACTCACGACCGGGTAGTTGCCACTCTGTCTCTTAAAAATATTGTATTCGGCGCGCCGATCAAAGACGAAGGATTCCGCTGGGGACCGGGAGGAACGAAGGGCGCCCGGAACGATAAGCCGATAACTCATGGCGGTGGTTTTAAGGGCGTGAATTACAATCTGTTTCAACTGTCCAACGTTCTGCATCCCGATCTATCCATCATCGATGGATTCCAGGGTATGGAAGGAAACGGGCCGGTTGGTGGGACGCCGGTGGATCATAAAGTCGCCGTCGCCAGCCTGGATTGGTTCGCCGCCGACCGTACGGCGGTGGAGCTGATGGGAATCGACTTTACCGATATGGGATATCTGAATTACTGCGTACAGGCCGGTATCGGCGATGCCGATATCCAGCAAATCGAACAAATGGGAGTCGCTATCGAGCCTCACAAGAAGAAATACCGGTTGCACGACCGGGTCGAAGATCAATTAATATGGAAGGCGTGAGAAATCCAAAGATCGCAGGAATCTATCGAAAAGGGGCTTTTGCCCCTTTTTCTGGAGTTTGGCCTTTTACTAGATAGAAATGACAGGGAGTGAAATTTCCGCTTGATTTTTCACTCCTTTTTTTGTATTCTGATATC
>CAZFOX010000854.1:0-2467 GCA_964520565.1 uncultured bacterium
CTGCGTAACTTGATCTCTAGATTGAAATGCAGCCAAACTTAAGACTGTCCAGTATATAAATAATATACTTTCTATAAAATTTTTATCCACATGAATGTTGTTGAAAAGTACCCAGGCCGTTGGCCTGGGCTATCTTATTTCGCCCTTTCAGGGCTAAAAACAAGGATTGTTCTTCATTCGGTTAGACTATTATCCAATTACAAGGATTTCTCTTCAAGCGGGAAAACGATTACTCAATGAAGATAATTATTTTATTTATATATTCTTAGGTATCATCTTCTTAAATTTTTTACTTACTTACAAATCCAAGCCGGTATATAATGATGAATAAATAATGCCATTATGAAAATTTGATAACGATTTCGCCTTATGAAGAAAGCTGATGTATCATTTCGCCCCTTCAGGGCTTAGATTTATTGTTTGACTAACTCCCAGGGCGATGCCCTGGGCTATCTTACTGCGCCCTTTCAGGGTACAAAAACAAGGATAATTATTCAAACGGGTAAACAGGGACGATATCCTTTCCGGGAAGGACAAGATCAATAATGACAGACTATCCTGCCAATCCAGAGAAAAAACCTTTAACGGATAATTGGCTAACCTTGTTCGGTTTCATTCTTGCATTGGTCTTTCTCATTGGAGAAGCGATTCTGATTGCGGCCGATATCCTGTTAGGGAACCAAAATGCCTATGCCGGCATTCTCATATATATCGTGGGTCCCTCGATCCTCGTATTCGGCCTGCTACTCATCCCATTTGGAATGTGGCGCGAGCACCGGAGGCGATTACAAAACCTTCCTCAAAAACTTCTGCCGGTCTTCGATCTCAATCATCCCCGTCATCGCATATACTTAATGATATTTATTGTCATGACCGCTCTTTTTATGGGCCTATCGGCAATCGGTACGTATCAAGCTTACCACGTTACCGAATCCACGGCCTTTTGTGGCCTGGTATGCCACCAGGTCATGAAACCCGAATATACCGCCTATCAACATTCGCCGCATGCCCGCGTCGCCTGCGTGCAATGCCATATTGGCCCAGGGGCGGACTGGTTTGTGAAGAGCAAATTATCGGGCGCCTGGCAGGTTTACGCTGTACTCACCAACTCCTATCGCCTTCCCATCGATACGCCGATTGAAAACCTGCGTCCGGCCCGTGACACCTGCGAGCAATGCCATTGGCCGGAAAAATTCTATTCTTCGGTAGAAAAATCTCAGGTATTTTATGCTTCCGACGATGAAAACACTCCCTACCGCATCGATCTTCTTCTTCACGTCGGTGAAAAAAGAACTACCCAACAATCCACAAAAGGCATTCATTGGCATATTGGGCTCGACCATCGCATGGAGTATTACGCGACCGATGAAGACCGCCAAGTAATCCCGTGGATTCGTGTAACCTATAACGACGGGATGGTCCAAGAATTTGTGGATTCCGAAGTGAAGGATTTTGACGCCTCTCAGATTCCTCCCGATAAAATACGAATCATGGATTGCATCGATTGCCATAACCGTCCCTCCCATCACTTTGTTTCCCCCGTCATTGCCGTCAACAAAGCCCTCTCCCTAGGCCGGATCGATCCTCGTTTGCCGGGAATCAAATCGAATGCGATCGACCGGCTCCAGGCTAAATATGAAACCACCGATCAGGCTAAAACAGCCATTGAAACAGAACTCCATCAGGCTTATGAGGAGCAAATCGCCCACGATCCAGCCCTGAGAGCCACTGTGGAAAAAGCCATCCAGGAAACCATTCAAATCTATACCACCAATATTTTCCCGGAATGGAATGTCGATTGGTCTCATTATCCCTCGAACATCGGCCATTTTGAATTTCCTGGATGTTACCGTTGCCACGACGACAAACACGTCTTGAAGGGTTCCGGCCAGGTTCTGAAAAACGATTGCCGCCTCTGCCATTCAGTTGTTCGTCAGGGCGAAGGCTGGGATGTGATCGAGAATTTGGAATACAAGGAACAGGATTTTTCGCATCCCCGGGGTTTCGGCGACGATTGGCAAGGGCAAAATTGCCACGAATGCCACGGCCCCGGATTAATGTAAATTTCAAGAATTCTTTTATCTCTTCCATGCTGAGGAACCAGAACCATGAAAACAAGAAACTCCATTAAGTACCATTTCATCTTCTGCCTGTCGTTTTTCTTCCTTACGCCGCTTCTGGTTTCCCCTCAAGAAGTCAGCGATAACAAGAGTTGCCTGGAATGTCATGGAGACGAAAGCTTAACAGGGGAGCGGGATGGCAAGGAAATATCCCTGTTCATCAGCGAAGACCAATACAAGATTTCCATTCACGGAGAATTTTCCTGTACGGACTGTCACGATGACATTCAGGAATTGCCCCATGCCGATGAATTGAAAAAAATCTCCTGCGCCAATTGTCACGAAGATATCGCCACCGAACTTCAGGGTTCCGTTCATGGGAAAGAAACCGGTCCCACCTGCGTTGT
>CAZFOX010000855.1:0-2459 GCA_964520565.1 uncultured bacterium
ATTGGCATCTGCAAAATGTCATCCAGGTCACCGGCACCGAACAAGGCATCACATTTCGCTTATCCGGTGACGCCTTGTTCAATAAAGGCAGCGCTGAATTGACCGAGCGGGGGATTTTTGCGCTATACTACATCGCTGGAGAACTCATCCAGTTCCCTTCCAATCCCATCCTCATCAAGGGACACACCGACAATTCTCCCAGCCAGAAAGAAAATGGCAACTGGTTGCTGGGAGCCGACCGCGCCTATAGCGTCATGAAATATCTGACCGAAGAAGGATGCGAGTATGGCCAGGTGGATAAACGGCGTATCACATACGAGTCTTTCGCCGATACAGATCCTCTACCGGATGTCGATGAAAATACCGTCATTGGCCAGGCCGTTAATCGCCGTGTGGAAATCACGCTGGTACAGACAGACGATGGCGACGGAACGTATTTCGAAAATCCGATCGTAAAAGATCCACGAACACCTTTGATTTTCCTCGGAGACACGAAACCTTAAAGGAGAACGATCATGGCAAAACGCAAAGAAGCCGAGGAAGGCGGCGGCGGAGCGCCGGAATGGATGTGTACCTTTTCCGACATGATGTCGTTATTGCTCTGTTTTTTCATTCTTCTTTTCGCCATGTCAAGTCTGGATAATCAAAAATTCGTCCAGGCCATCGGTTCCATCCAGGGTGCATTAGGCCGGATTCCCGGTTTATTCAACACGTCGTTTACCCCCCCCATTACCATCACTCCTCAAAAAGCCGAACCGGTGCAACGCAATAAAACCATCCAGCGTGCCAAAGAAGCGATTGCCAAAAAAGCCCGTTCCCGCATGGTGACCGATGAAAAATCCAAAGAAATTATCGTGGAAGGCGTCCGTGAAGGTATCCGCTTTTCTCTGTCAGGCCGTATTCTGTTTCAACCCGGCATGGCCATTCTTACGGATGAGGGGAAAACAATCTTGAACCAACTTGCCGATACCCTGAGCGATTTCCCCACACTCCGCGTCCGTATTGAAGGACACGCCGACAGTTCTCCCGTTCCTTCCAATTCGGTTTTTCGCGATAATTGGAAGCTCGCTCAGGCACGGGCTCTTTCGACAATGATTTTCTTACGAGACTCTGTGGAACCTCCCGAGAACCGCATTCTCGAAAAGCGTTTTAGTATTATGTCTTGTTCGGATAACCGGCCTCGTTTTCCTAACGATTCCATCGAAGACCGCGCACTAAATCGCCGGGTCGAAGTCGTCCTGCTGCAAGGTTCGGATTCGGAAACGATTCAAGGGATTCTGGAAGGATCGGAAGAAGCGAAAATCAATCCCGATGAACGAGACTTCGTCCCCATCAAATAACGTGAATCGTCCCTGAATTGCAACGGCACGATATCGAATTTGCAATAGCGAATCAGAAAACCTGTGATCAAAGGATCGATTTTGACAGAAAGCATACTTACCACCAACCTGAATGCCTTGCAATCCGTTTCCCCGGATTTGGCGGATGCGCTTCGCATTGTGACGATGGACGGCCTACAGGGCGAAATCGTTCCCACCAAAACCGCCGCTCCCTCATTCCGATTGATCCCGGTTCCCGGCGGGAAACCGGAATTGCTACATAGCGCCTACGACCCGATTCGAGAAGCGCAACGGTGGGCGGAAAGCGCCGAAATCCATTCTCCCATTAACGTGATCGTCCTGGGAGTGGGTCTGGGTTACCACCTCCTGACATTGATGAGACAATATCCGACGCTCCTGCGCCACATTGCTGTAATTGAATCCGATCCACGAATACTACGCCTGGCCTTCGCTACGGTCGACTTGCGTTCTCTTATCCTTCGGGAAGGTGTCTATTTTTTGGCAGGGAAGTATCCCGAAGAAATACCGGAATTACTGCGGGATATCCGTCCTGATATGATTATACATAATTGCCGGATTCTGCCGCACACGCCCTCCCTGCGCTGTTTTCCCGATTATTATGAAAAAGTTCGTCAAATTCTCCTGGAAACCATTACGCATGATGAAGTGAACATGCGCACCAATATGGACAACCAGGGGCGCAACCAATTCAATCTCTTTATGAATCTGCCGGCCATCCTTCGAGGATATTCCCTGAGACATTGCCGGAATATTCTACAAGGATATCCTGCGGTCGTTTCGGCGGCAGGACCTTCTCTGGACAAGAACATCCACCTTCTTCACAACCTGAACGACCGCGCTCCTCTGTTCATCGTCGACACCGCACAAAATACGTTTCGCCGCCATGCAATCCCTCACGATTTTGTGGTGACCGGAGATCCGACACCCCTCAATTTCAGCCATTTCGAAAAAGTCGATTCACTGGACGGCGCGTTTCTGGCGTTCCATCCCGAAGTACAACGGTTGATCTCGCAGAAATATATCGACCATCCCTTTCTTCTTCCCCTCATCGATCCCCATACACCACTTCTGGATTTTTTATTTGACCGGCAGGATGAC
>CAZFOX010000856.1:0-2456 GCA_964520565.1 uncultured bacterium
TTTAAACGTTGGGACAGTAGTGATTTAATGTCTCTTATAAGGTTTTCTTTAGGCATAAAATAACTACAATAATCCAAATAGTTCATGTGAATCATTATTATTTGTTCTAGCCGAGTTAAAAATATTTTCTCATAGTAAGCAGAATTTACTTCTTCTTTTCTCATTATTGGGAAATGTAATGGAAGAACGTCATGATATAGGATAAGAACTGAGAGGTGAATTTTATGGAAAAAGCCACATTCGCCGCAGGTTGTTTTTGGGGGGTGGAAGCCGCTTTCCGGAAAGTGAATGGAGTGGTTTCTACCCGGGTCGGTTATTGTGGAGGATCGTTGGAGAATCCCACTTATCAGGATGTCTGTACGGATCGAACCGGTCATGCGGAGGCTGTCGAAGTGACGTACGATCCGGCCGTCGTTTCGTATGAAGAATTACTGAATGTTTTCTGGACGATTCACGATCCCACTCAGTTGAACCGTCAGGGGCCGGATGTCGGTACGCAATATCGCAGCGCTATCTTTTATCATAATCCATTGCAGGAATCATCGGCGCATGCCGCCAAGTCGCAATGGCAACAATCCGGCCGATTCAAGAAAGAGATTGTAACCCGGATTGAACCCATCGACGATTTTTGGGAAGCGGAAGAATATCACCAGCAATATCTGGAAAAACGTGGATCAAACTCTTGTTCGTTATAAGATAAGATTTTCCTAAGAACGACCCTCTCCGAAATTCGAAGAGGGTGGTTTCAATCTTGAAAAATCACATCGTTTACCTTAGCAGATTAGAAAACATATTGGCATAGAGATTATTGGCCTGCGATTGGACGTTGATATTGTTTTGCAGAAGCATGTCGTTGACCGCTTTTCGTGTGGTTTCGCGGGCGAAATCCGCATCCCGGATACGGGAAAAGGCTGCCATAAGATTTTCCGAGGCGACGGATAGATTATTTGCGGTCTCTTCGAGCCGGTTGGAAAAAGCCCCGATTTCTCCCCGCATACTGCTGGTCTGTTCCAAGGCGCGATCGACGATATTCAAGGCTTCATCCACTCCGCCTTCTTTGGTGATATCGATATCAATCACGGTTCGTCCCTGACCGAATCCCAGGCGGTTAGCTCGTACGTCGCCAAATCGCAATCCCATATTCTGACCGGCATTGGCTCCAATCTGAAAGTTGGCCTGCCGTCCGGTAGCCGAGATCACCACGGTTCCAAATCCACCCGTGTTTTCTCCCGGTACGTTGATATTCGCATCGAAGTCGAGTGTAACCGTTTCTCCCTGACGGATACCGCTGGTGAAACGGACGTTTTGTTCGCCTGCACCGAAACGGACTTCCGGTCCTCCATTGAGCGTACCGACGAATTCTTCCCGTGTTACGTTGATTGTATCCGTACCGTTGGTCAGGTTATTACCGAGACGGAGTGTAATTTGCGGAGCGTTCTGACCATTGGCTCCGGGACGTCCATATAGAGTTGTTTGTTGACCCGCAGTCACTCGTTGCGCCGGTCCTCCGTTGACACGAACAGTAGCCTCTTGCGCGTTCCCAACGGTGACGGCATTCGCTCGATCGACAATCGTACCGAAGGTTCCTCCACCGGCGGACCGGTCGTTAACCGTCATGGTGAATCCGGTTTGAGAAGTTCCGGCCACATCGTCCACCAACTGGATGCGTCCATCCGCCGTGAGTCGCGCTGTGGCATCTTCAAAACCGCTTTGTCCACTGACACCTCCAGCGACTTGCGTTCGGTCGCGGACATTCAATTCATCGACCAGATCCTGAAGCGTGATCGCCGCCCCATTGCCTGCCGCCCCATCCACGGTCGTGACAGTGATGGAGTTGGAGAACGTCGATCCATCCGCGTTGGTTCCATTGATCGTGATGGTATCGCCCTGCGCTAACGTGACGCCATTATAGATCGATCCCACCAGGTTTGTGCTCGCGGTTGCCGCACCGCCGCCTGCCTGTTGAAAGGCAATTCCGCTTTCCACGACGCGGGCTTGCGCCTCGGTGACGTTAGAAATTTCCAAGGTTATCTGGCCGGTATCGAACGTATTTCCGGTGAAGGCTGTGACCGAATTCCCCATTTGTGCACCGGTGGCAACACCTCCTACTTCGGCGGCACGAGTGACACCGGTGGTATTTTGCACGCGGTTGGCTGCATCTCGAATCGTGAAATCGATATTGAAATCGGATACGCCCGCTTCCGCGCCATTACGAAACTCTATCCGGCCTGTGGCCGCATTGTAGGCGACGTTTGTTTCACGTGCGTCGGTTCCTCCAGCCGTGTTGATTCCCGCTTCGGTTTCCATCCGGTCGATGGCGGCCTGTATGGCATCGGCCAGGCTGGTACCCGCCCCGCCTCCTCCTGCCAGATCGGTGGCGGCGGAAAGTTGGAAAGTTCCGCTGAAGCGGGTGGTTCCATCGGCGAGGACTCCGCTGAATGCGATCGAGCCGCCTG
>CAZFOX010000857.1:0-2455 GCA_964520565.1 uncultured bacterium
GACCTATCCCCCTCCCCTCCTTGAACTTATCCTCGTTTGGGCTCTGGAAGATCCGGTAGAGGATTCACCTTCGCGACAAGAGAGTGAAACGAGCAAGAATCCCCTCCCGGCATCTAAGCCGGGAGGGGATCGATCGATTCATCCATTTTTTGGATAGACGAGATTAGAACTGGCTAAACTCCTCCTCCGAGTCATTCTCTTTTGAGGAACCGGTATTGCGATATGAAATTCGATTCGATGTGGAATACGCAGCAATCTGCTGCGCCGGCTTTTGGGGATGAATCGGTCCTGACGTCTGTACCTTTTTCATTTGACCGCTGGCCAAAACACGAAAGCGGCTGACTGTCTCCTGCAAGAACTGCGCCTGGGATGCGAGTTCTTCACTGGCGGAGGCGGATTCTTCGCTGGCCGCCGAATTCTGCTGTGTGACTTCGTCCAGTTGCCCCAGGGCCAGCCGAATCTGCGCCGCGCCATTAGCCTGTTCTCCGCAGGTACGGTTGATTTCCTGCACCCGTAACGACGCCTTTTGAATGGCGGGACCGACGTTTTGGATCAACTTTCCCGCTTTTTCCGCCTGCGTTACGCTATCCCGCGCAACGGCGCTGATTTCTTTGGCGGCTTCCTGGCTGCGTTCTGCCAGTTTGCGAACTTCCACGGCGACGACGGCGAATCCTTTCCCCATTTCGCCCGCCCGTGCCGCTTCGATAGCGGCGTTGAGAGCCAGGAGATTAGTTTGATCGGCTATATCGTCGATAATCCGGATTTGTTCGGCAATCTTTTTCATCGCGGTTACCGTGTCCGTGACCGCTTTACCGCCTTCTTCCGCTTCTTTGGCCGCTTGATCGGTGATCTCGGTGGTTTCATTGGCGTTTTTCGAATTTTGTTCGATCGAATTCGCCAATTCCTGGATCGAAGCCGATGTCTCCTCCAGGCTGGCGGCCTGCTCAGTGGCGCCATTGGCCAGATTCTGCGAAGAAGCCGAGAGTTCTTCCGCGCTGGCCGCTACCTGCTCGGCGCCGGCCTGAATATTGGAAACCGCTTCCGCCGTGCTCGATACCATTTGGTTGAGCGCATTGCACAGCAATCCGACTTCATCGTTCAGCTGAATGGAAATACTCTGCGTAAGATCGCCCTCTGCGACTTTCTGAGCGAATTCAACCGATTGCCGGATGGGATTGGCGATCTTGGCGGAAACAAAGGCGGCAATAAATCCAAACGCAGCGCATAACAAAATCGCGCCCACCAGAATGCCGTATTGCATGGAATTCAGAGAATCGTTGACGCGTTTCTGAGCGTCCTGAAAATCGTCTTCATACGCTCCCGCGCCAATGACCCAGTCCCATTCCGGAAAATATGTGATAGCGGCTATTTTCATCCGAGCGGTGTTCTCGCCCTGGTTTTTCCAGGCGTATTGATGGTAGGCCGATTCTCCATTCTTGGTAGTCAGCGCTTTCTTCACCATTTCCTGAATAAACAGGTTCCCATCGCTGTCTTTGGCGTCCCAGACACTTTCTCCATCCCGTTCGCCCTTGTAAGAAACCTGGTAGACTCCCTGTTGATCCGCACTTCCTCCTAGGACAAACACGTAACCGGTTTTGCCGACCACAATATCCATAATTCCCTTGCGAAGAGACTCCACGTTCTCCTGTTTCACACCCACATACAACATGCCAATTACGTTTTTCTGGCTGTCATAAATCGGCTCGTAGGCTGTGAGATACCAGGTGTTGACAACAAACGCGCGCCCTTCAAACTTTTGTCCGGCCAATATTTTGGCCACCACGGCGTTCGGCGTCCCCGACGGCTCGATGGCGGGAATATAGGTTCCGATCGCCCGGGTATTATCCAACTTCGCCACGTTGGTGCAAACACGTAACATATCCCCGGCCTGGTTCATCCGCTGAAATATGGTGCAGGTTCCCCCGACCAGTTTTTCCACTTCATCGACTACGAGAGAAGGTTGACTGAACTGACTGTTTTGTCCCAGCCATTGATCGCCGATCAGCATCTTGGGCAACTCGATGGATTGTGATTGTTTGGTCAGCTGATTGGCCGCATTCCAGGCTACTTTCTCTTCCGATAGTGAAAATCCCCCCAGACGCTCTTTGACCGCATGCGCCACATTCAGGTTGCTTTGAACGTTCTGCAATACCGACTCATGCTGAGCCCGGCACATTAAAAAGACATCCTTGGCTATTTTGCTGATTTCGTTTCTCGCCAAAACATCCAACTCTTCAAGAACACTGGCTTCCAGATTCCCCCGCTGCCACACGATCACGGCAACCAGGATCGCGGCTGTCAACAGAACCGCACCCGAACATAAGACCATAATCTTAGTTTTGATAGAATTAAGTCGGATCATTTGAATATACCCCAAGTTAGTTTAAAGTGTGTATGAACTAATGCAGCGGTATTCAATAAGGCAATAAAGATACCATATTGAATTAATTAAATG
>CAZFOX010000858.1:0-2454 GCA_964520565.1 uncultured bacterium
TCCTTCCACCCGCTTTTCCTTCATGAATATCTGAATGTCCAACCGAAGGTGTTCGAAATCCACCGTACGGTCGGGACGGTAATGATGGGGATACACCCCGCCTTTCAGTTGTGGAGGAAAAAGACGATACCCGCACGTCCACTCTACTTCCGATCCAAATCCGGAAATCCCGATTCCGGCAACGAAAATCGACGCCAGAAGAAGACCAAAACGCGAACCGGCCATATCCACCTCCCAAAGTTGACGAAAAGGATACGCCGATTATAAACAACAAACCCCCGACGGCTAGTGGTTCATATCATTTGAAGTTATTCCCGCACCCTTTGGGAGAGGGAACCAAAGGAGCGCGGGCGTCCTCGCCCGCAGGCCGAGGGAGACAATCACATCTCTCACTCCGGCTCATCCCAGTAGGATATAGGGAAAACTGCTCACCCTGATTGAGCGAAATACCCGACATTTTCAGGCGGTCAGACTACTAGTAATATCGATTAAAATGATCCACTGGATCGCAAAATATGGTTTGGATGCCGTGAATCCATACGCTAGCGCCAATGCATTGACCGCATAAAACATGGCGTAGTATATGCGATTCATAGCTCCTTCCATACTACCGTTTGCAAAGAGCGCGTTTGCATCGTTCAAAGAGCGCCGGGCGCGGGAGGGCAGACATGTCGGTCAACCCATATGGGAATATGAATGAGATCGATTCTCTCCCATCCATTGATTGCAGATTGTACTATGAAATAATAGCGGCGTACAGTTGGTATTGTTGGACGCGGACCGCCGTTTCCCGGCAGTTCAGTGGATAAAGGAGACCCCCCATGCCCCATGTATTCGGACAGGATTGGACTCGCAAAGAACTCACTTCATACACCGGCGCGAACTGGCAGGTGGGCGGCGTGCGCCATCTGAAATTCCTGGAAGGCCAGGAAGACGGAACCGAGGTCGTGCAGTTCGATACCGGAACCGGGCTGACCTTCAACGTCCATCCCAGCCGCGGCCTGGATATCGCCTGCGCGAAATACTGCGGCGCGTCGCTCTCCTTCGATCTGCCCTGCGGCGAAGCCCATCCCGCCCATTTCGATCCGCACGGGATCGGCTGGCTTAAGACGTTCTTCTCCGGGCTGCTCACCACCTGCGGAATGACCTGGGCGGGTGCGATGTGCGAAGATGAAGGAACCGCCCTGGGCATTCACGGGCGCCATTCCCATCTCGCCGCCCGTTACCTGAAGATCGGCGACGACTGGGACGGCGACCGCCGCCGTCTGTGGGTCTCCGGCGAAATCCGCGAAAGCGTCCTCTTCGGCTGTAATATCGTTATGCGCCGTACCATCTCCACCGAAGTGGGCTCTAACACCATTCACATCGAAGATAGGGTGAGTAACGAAGGCTTCTCGGAAACGCCGCACATGATGATCTACCACATCAATATCGGTTTTCCCGTGCTCACCGAGCATACCCAACTCATCACCAACGCCACGAAGGTTATCCCCCGCGATGAGGTCGCGGAGAAGGGATTTCAGGACTACGCTCGTTTCGATAAACCCATCGTGAATTTCCAGGAGCAGTTTTATTCCCATGAACTCCAGCCGGACGCGCAAGGTTTCTGCCACACCGCGCTGGTCAATCCCCAATTCCATAACGGCCGCGGCTTCGGCGTACGGGTCAGCTACCGTCAAAAGGAACTGCCGCGATTCGGCGAATGGAAGATGACCGGCGCGGGCAATTATGTCTGCGGCCTCGAACCGGCCAACTGCCACGTCCGGGGACGTGCCTGGGAACGAAAGCAGGGAACGCTGGAATTCCTCCAGCCCGGTCAGGAAAAAATCTACCGCATCGACATCGCCGCCCTGCCGGACAACCAGGCGATTGAGGATGTGAAGGCAATGATTTTAAGATAGGAATGAACGTTTCGATGTAAAATAGAATCCTCTCGCCCAAAAATTCCCTCTCCCCCCGGGAGAGGGTTAGGGTGAGGGGATCGAATCAACAGGAGCGAACCATGCTTCCCTCAATCGAAATCAAAAATTTTCGCGTCTTCGAACATTTGAAGATCGACAAACTCTGCCAAATCAATTTGATTACGGGGAAGAATAACGTCGGGAAGACAACGCTGCTGGAGGCGATCAATATCCTGATAAGCAATGGCACACCCAAAGCTTTCCAGCCGGTTATCGATCCTATTCTTTTTGACGATTATAAAAAACATCTATTCCATGACTGCCGTACTGAAAACGATATCTTTATTCGATCGGGTGAAAGAAGATCGGTCGGTATCAATTGTCAATATAGCTTAGCATCATCGCCGACCGACAGGGGTAAACCTTTCGACGGTTTTTCAATTGCCGTTGATGGTGGTTTACCCAATGACGTTAAAAATTCAGAAGAATTAATTAATTTTTTAACAACCAATAATGGCCGATCCACGCATTATATTCCTTCCGGCGGACTCGA
>CAZFOX010000859.1:0-2452 GCA_964520565.1 uncultured bacterium
ATTCTCTCCAGTCTCCAGCGATACCGCGAGGAGGGATTCCCCATCCTGCTGGTCGAAGACGCCGCCTACCGCCGCCTGGTATTCGAAGGCGAATGCCCGCCGCCCTTGAAAAGCGAGGATGAATCCAACGATTTCATTCTCTACACCGAATCGTTTTCCAAATCCCTCTCGCCGGGGCTGCGTTTGGGATTCGGCGTCGGCCCGAAAGCCTTGATCGATAAGATGACCGATATCAAAGGCAACCACGATTTCGGCAGCAGCAACCTGACCCAACAGATCGTGAAACGAGTCGTGCGCGGCGGATTATTCGACCGCCATCGCCAGCTCCTGCTGGATACCTACCGCAAAAAACGCGATATCGTCCTTCAGATCCTGGAAGAACATTTCCCCCCGGACGCCCATTGGCTGCGTCCCAACGGCGGATTCTACACCTGGATCGCGCTGCCGCCCCACATGGATTCCGGCCCGCAGAGCGATATCTTCCAGACCGCCCTTCAGGAAAAAGTGTTGTACGTTCCCGGCAGCCTCTGCTACTCCCCCGACCGCCCGGAATCGCAACGGTCGTCCACCCTGCGCCTCTCGTACGGAATGATCGGAGAAAGCGCATTGCGCGAGGGTTGCCAAAGGCTGGCCAAAACGTTGCGGCGGTTTTTATGAAGAAATGCCAGAATACGAGCGATGACGGAATTATTTCACCTTGATCCCTCCAATCACTTTGTTTGTTGTATAATGATGATAAAAAAACCAAACATGGTTCGCAATCATGAATCCTGCGAAAATTACTCTTGCCATTGATTTACTTAAAAAAGCCTTACCTGAGGCAACCATTGTTTTATTTGGTTCACACGCTCGGGGCGAAGCCCATCAAGATAGCGATCTGGATTTTCTGATTATAAAACCAATCGTCTTGAATCGCCGAAAGGAAATCGTTCAATTGCTCCGGCTTTTTGAACCTTATGAGATTCCTGTTGATATCTTTGTTGTGACCCACACTTTCTTTGAAACATGGAAGAACGTTCCAGGAA
This sequence comes from uncultured bacterium, assembly GCA_964520565.1. Classification (GTDB taxonomy): domain Bacteria; phylum Hinthialibacterota; class Hinthialibacteria; order Hinthialibacterales; family Hinthialibacteraceae; genus CAZFOX01. The sequence continues at coordinate 1,026 of CAZFOX010000859.1, forward strand.
CCATGCTTTACGAAGCCAACCGGGAAGGAAAAATCGTATATGAGCCCCGAGAAATACTATCAATTACTCCTCGATAAAGCCGCTCGCGATGAATATACCGCTGACCGATTGATCCCGTTGGAAGACGCTCCAGCGGAAATTATTGGATTCCACCTTCAACAATCGGCGGAAAAATTGTTGAAAGCGCTTTTATCTTTTCAAAAAATCGAATATCGCCGTACTCATAATTTGGGAGAACTGATTCATCTACTGGAAACCTACGGTTATATTCTGCCGGAAGATTTGGATGAAATACGTGAATTGACACCGTATGCGACGGAATGGCGATATGATGCCATCCCATTCGAGGATAATTCAAATTTGAACCAAACCTTCTATCGAGAAAAAGTTCGCTTATTACGCCAATGGGTCGAGAGCAAAATTGCCGAGAAAACCTGACAGATTCTTTCAGGGCGATTCTGCGATTTTATCTCTCAGCACACATTTCGAGCGAAATCTCTCATCTTCACACCCCGGGCAACCCTCCCACCCAATTCAACAATCTCCACTCGCCAATTCCCCCTGGAATTTTCTCCCCTCAAACTACAATTCTCCCCCAAAAAAATGAAATCAAGGATATCGAACGTGATTGCTCCCACCGATCTGGTTTGCGACATACTCAACCGCCATCCCTCGGCCTGGCCGGTCTTCGAACGCCACGGCATGTGCGAGGATTGCAAAGCCTCTCCGCCGCCGGTTTCCGTACATCATTTCGTCGACAAGCATTGCGAGGGAAAAATCGGCGAGTTTCTTAGCGAACTCAACGCCGCTATTGCCGGATAATCGGTATAGCGGCCTTACGCGCTCCAACTTTCCCGTAAATTCATATCCACAATGGATCGATCCAAACTTCGGCCGCGCAAAGGCGATGTCTGCCGGTCTGGATTCCAGCCTTCGACGTGCCACTGCCGGATTCGCCCGTAATAGGCGGCGTTGATGGCCGCCGCAAAGGGGAACGACCGCCACCCCCGAGGATGAGCCGCCTGGCGCGCCAGCCTTCGCGCGATCCGATAGGGCCGGTAAAACTCGTGCGTCACCCAATCGTGCCCCGCCTGCAGCGATTCCGCCGACATCCCCTTCGGCTCGAAGACCACGTGATGAAAGTCGTAATGCGCCCAGTTCCTATCGACGATCCGGTCCCGCATACTCTCCATCAGCGGCGTTCCCGGCAGCGGCGTGAAAATCGAAGTCTGTATCAGATCGATCTGCAGGTCGTCCAGCATCGCCAGCGTCCGCGCGAATACCCCGGTGTCGTCGCCGTCGAATCCAAACACAATCCCCGCCTCCACGCCGATCCCATGTCCATGCAGAACGCCAACCGCCTCGCGAAACTCGTCTACTTTATTAAACCCCTTGTTGACGCCCTCCAGATTCCGCGCCGAAAAAGT
>CAZFOX010000860.1:0-2440 GCA_964520565.1 uncultured bacterium
TCTGCGTGTTCCTCATTTCCCGGTCGGTAACCGGGCCGCTCGATTCCACATGCCGCTTGGGATGATAGGCGATCAAACTACCCAAAACCGCGGCCACGCAAAGTGAAATGAGAATCTGGAGGTACGTCAGTTCCTCATGGTATTGAGCCGAGAGGGGATTGGAGGAGGCGGATGTGAAAATATCGGTCAACGTTCGGCCGATGGAATGAATAAGACTATCGCTCGCGCTGGAAATAGTGGAATTGTTCATAAATAGTCAGTCGTCTCTCGTGTCGTTCTCCCAGTAACAGGAACCATGAATCATTCTATACAAATTATACGATTCGTAAGGGGCGCCCGATTCAATATATCTTAAAACCGAACTTCCAATTGGAACAGAAATTCGTTGTTATTGGCATCGGAACCGCCGGTATCTTCTTCATTAAACGCGTATTCCATCCGAAAATATACGTTTCTCACCAATTCGGCAACGGCTCCGATCAACCATTGTTCCCGATCCCAGGTCAGGGAACCGTTGGCCATGAAAGGCTGGGGTGTCATGTTGGTGTCCAATTCGCCATAGCGGATGAGAGGACGTAATGAATTCAGGAATTTCATTCCCTCGAATTGGAACCGGTATGAAAGTTCGGTATACCAGGCAAAGCGCTCCAGATCGCCATCGCGTCCGGCGATGGCCTGGGCGAATAGATCCCACTCGCCGATTCCATAATCCAGATTGACGCCTGCCAGTTCCTTGTCCTGGTTGAACGAGAAACCGTATCCAGGTACCTCGGTCTGCAGGAAGGTAACATCTTCGGAAGATAACTCCCCCGTCAATCCGAATCCCAGAAGATCCAACTTCCCGTAGGGCGCGAAATCCACGTCGATTCCTAAACCGGCACTCAGTTCTTTATCGCCGTTCATATCGTATTCGATATCGTCGTCGCTGATCATCTGGGCGGATTTATCTTCTCCCAGCTGCCGGTCTCCCAACTGGGTTCCATTGGTGACGGATACGTACGCATAGACCGGATCGTACGTGCCTTTCCAGGTCGCTCCGAGTACCCGGCTGCGCCAGAAGGCAATACCCGGAAGTGGATAGGTTTCTGTATATCGGCCGGGGCGGAAAAAGCGATCCTGCAATCCGATTCGCAGTTCGGAATTGAAATACAGATTCTCGAAATCGATATATCCCTCCACGAGTCCTTGATCTTCGCCGGTGATGTCGAATCGCGTGTGGAGCCGGATATCGTTCTTAAAATCGCCGTCCAGATAGAGGCTCAATTCATCGACGTGAAATCCTCCGCCGGGATAATCCGTCCGTGCGGAAGGCACACGTTCTTCCTGTTCGGGGTTGAAATATTCCACCTGCAACCGTCCCCCTAGCCGGAATTCCTCGCCGAATAGAGACGGTAACCATTCAGGTCCTTTGCCAGCGGCATCCTGAGTGACTCCGCCGTCGATATCCATCCTGTCATCCAAATCAATTGCAGCGGTACCGGCCGAAGGAATTCCCGCCGTTCCTTGTTTATCGGAATTTTCGTCTTTCTTTTTCTTTTTCCCATCCTCTTTGATTTCTTGCGCCGGGAGCGTTACACCCTCCAGTTTTTCCAACCGTTTTTGTAGGTTCTTTACCAAGTCGCGCAATAGCTGATTTTCATCTTCCAGTTTTTGAATCCGTTCTTCGACCGCCTGGTTTTCCTCTCCATAGAGAGAACGCGGCTCGGCACATAAAGCCACTGCCATTCCGATAGCAATCGATCCATACCAGAACCATTTCATAATCTGCTCTCGCTTTCCCGGGATGGGATTCTTTGAAATAATAAACCGCCGCTGCCGCTCGTTCGTTTCATTCATGGAAGGACAATGAAACGGAGGCAGGGAGGCTGCCCGGCGATACGGTTCCATCTGCAGGCGTAAAATCCACTTTTGCGAATCAGGAGTTTCCGTGTGCCTGAAATGCATACCGATACATAAAATACGCTCCTTTTCCGGTCTCTTGGCGCGATCCGGGAAAAAAGCGAAGGGACAACCTCCAATTAGATCGATTATCCCCAATCACTCGAATGATATTCCACTATCTAAATCTGAATATAGTTATACTTTATCCCGCTGTCAGGTATTTGGCGAGATTCGCATTGGATTTCTGGACAATTATGTAATAATCCCCTTATGCAATAATCCCCGGGAAGTGTCGCTCCGCCGGATCGGTCTGGGCAGAAAAAACGGGACGCTGCCGGAAATAGTAGAACCGTTCCGATTCCCTGGTTTTATAAAGGAGACTGTACCTCATGTTGAATAATCTGGAAAGGATTCCTTCGAGCGTTCGTTCGCCGGTTGAGCAATTCTTCACACGTCTTCTCGGCGCATTTCCGGAAGGGAAAATCGATTCGGTATATCTTTATGGAAGTGTGGTCGCCGGCGATTTTCTTCCCGAACGTTCGGATATCAATTCTCTGAT
>CAZFOX010000861.1:0-2439 GCA_964520565.1 uncultured bacterium
TTTCTACATCGAACTGCTGGAAGACCATTATTTCATTCGAGTAAAAGGATATACCGTAAAATCGCCGCAATCATTTGATATCGATCCAAAGCGGGAAACGGAAATCACCCTTTTCGTTGAAAAAGACGATGAAGAGAAAGTCTCTATCCAGGGAATCGTAGTGAATTCGGATCACGCGCCCATTCATGGAGCAAGAGTATTTGTAAAAGATGGAGAATATTCGCTCGGTGGGACTTCATCCCTTCCGGATGGGAAATTTCAAATTTCGGTTAATGCTTCCGGCATCCGCGACGAAACTCTTTTAACGGTTTTCCACCCTGACTATCAATTGTACGAAATTCCCCTTATCAAAATCGCCGATTGGAGTGGGATCGCCGCCGTTCTTCGAGAACATCAAGGCGCCATCAAAGTTGTATTAACAGGCATCGGCGGCGGGACGGGATTGAAAATTCACTTACACAATCTAACAATGCCCTTCAAAAATCGTACCTACGAAAAAATCGATGGGACGATAGTCTATTTGCGAAATATCGATGAAAGTTTAAGTCCATTCTACATAATGGCGGCCAATTCGAACTATGCCGGGATATCGCCGGTCTTCGATTTGAGCAAGGTAGAATCCCGGTACGTCGAAATCGAAATTCCCATGCAGCCGATGGGCCGGGAATCGACAGTACAAATTCGAGTCGTCGACGAGCAAACGGGAAATCCCATCGATGTTGCGACCTGCGAAATCCAAGGAAATGGATTCGGGTCCAGGGGCGAAATTTTCCCTATAAAAAAACAAATGATTACTTTGTCCAATGGAGTAGCCACGCTTTCAAAGATACCTCTTTGTATCGGATCTCTCTCTGTCCGTCATGTGTACTATCGCGATGTGACCGTTCCTTTCTACCACGATGGAATTCAAGAAAATCGAATCGAGACCATTCAACTGAAGCGAGAAATAAAATAGTACTTTTTTTCTAATATTAGACGGACGAATGCTGTTTATGGCGTATTGGGAAACGGATGAAAGGAGTAAACGGCGACGTAAGCGGACGGGTTAAACGGATCGTACAAATCCTGGAACTGATTCAAAAAGAACCGGATTCGTGGACATGCGGCAAACAGGGGATTCACTTCAGCGTTTCGAAACAACAGATCAACCGCGATATCCAGAAATTACGCTGGCAAGGTTTCGATATTCGCAGCTCCATGCGCGGCTGCCGCTTGGTTCCCGAAAAAACCGTCACCCCCCGGTAGGTGACGGTGTGTAATTTTTTATTGACATACGTTTGTTTTATTTGTATTGTCGAAAAAAGAATGAGCGGCGATCCAAAGACATTCTTCGCGTCTATCCTTCAAAGGAGTCGGCAGATGAAGATAATAATAGGGCTCACCTGCTTAGTAGTAACGCTCTCTCTTTACAGTGAAGAACCTAGATTTGTGGAAACATCGGCCTTGATGACAAAAATGGATCGAGGATATTCGATGTGCGTTACCAACCCATCCGATATAGAGTCCCTTAAGGAGAAAGAGGAGAAATTTCATGGGGACGTTAAGAAGCGCATTGCTGAAATGATCCAGATCAATGAATTCCCCGGCATCCCCAAAGAATGTGTTACAGACCGGAAACTATCGCACCTTTACCAATCCTTGCTGGCTACCAGCGCATTTAATCGAAATGGCCGGATCAACGAGAAAGTTATCATCTCGATGGATTCGAACGATGAAGCCACCTATCGATCCTGGGTAGACTATGTTGCATTACGCTTTTCCTATGAAACGACATGCGCTCTTGCGATTCAGGAAATTCTTCCGGAAGAAAAAGACCGAGAAGAGATACTGAATCAAATCCGTTCATTAAAGGAATTTGCCGGTCGATTGTTATGCGATTATTTTAATGCATTACCGCAAGAAAATGTTCTTGAAAACATCAATCAATTTTTTAAAGTATTCGAGGCCGGCCCCGAAAGCGTTTTTAACCTGGTCGCGAAAAGAAAATTGACATCGGAACAATTGGAATCCATCCAGGAAAACTGGAAAAGAACATTGGATGAAAATCGAGAACAAAAAGATGAATCAACTCAAAAGATATTGATGGATATTCCCAAAGAGGGGGATCAATCCACCTCAAGAATCGATGCCATTCGCTTAAAAAATCGAATCAAAATGGAGACGGGGAAATACCTTTCTGCCATGGTAAGAACGCTGAAAGAGGAATATATAGAGGTATTACCTCCTTCGTTCACAATGCCCGCCAAACCAGCCTTGCTTTTGGAATACGAACAACAATTGTTTACAACGTTGGACGTTGCTTTTTAAGAAAAAGAAAGGCATGAAATAATGAACAGCCGGTGGATGGGTCGATTCTTACCGACTCATCAATACCCCTACGCGCTCTTGAATCTACCCCATTATGTATGGTGGGCAACACCTTTCTGCCCGTCACAAGCC
>CAZFOX010000862.1:0-2436 GCA_964520565.1 uncultured bacterium
ACATCAATCTATCGATCCGTAGCGGGGATTGTTTCGGGATTATCGGACCATTTGGAGGAGGCAAATCGATATTATTGCGTACTCTGTTGGGTTTGATTCCCATTCAGGGGGGATCGATTCGCCTCTTCGATTCCCAGCCCACTCCCCGGCTTCGGAAGCGATTGCCAGTCGGATATCTCCCTCAATTTTCTCCACTTGCAGACGAAACCCCGGCGACCGTCTGGGAGTACGTTTGTATGGGGACACTAGGATCGCGAGGTCTGTTTCGAGCGATGCGGAAAGAAAGTGGGCTCTATGTGGAAAACGTATTAACCGCCTTGCATTTAGATAATTGTTTACGCCTGCCCGTGGGGCATCTGTCACCCGGTCAACAGCAACGTGTTCGAATTGCGCGAGCCTTGGCTCCCCTTCCCCGCTTTTTGGTGTTGGATGAGCCGTTTCAGTCGCTCGATCCCCCCGGACAAGAGGTCGTCATTCGTCTTTTAGCCGATTTGCGCCGCCGGATTCATGCTACAATCGTGATCGCCGCCCAAAATGGGAAGCCATTGGCGTCGATTTGCAAGCATATCGCCTGCCTCAATCAATCCATCCTCTGGGTAGCGGCGCGGCGCGATATCGATGAAGAGGTGTGGGCGGATCCATGCCGGAATGTACCCAGGCGGGATCGCGAGGAGGAGGAGGAAGAGGAAAGAGAACTGGAACGTTATACAGGACGTCCGGGAGGGCGAAGCCGGACCATTTCCACATCCCATCCGATTCAATTTTGGCGATGAAACCACTCGATATCCTGCAGTATCTGTTTGGAGATTTATCGAACGATCCATTTATAATCCGGATCGTACTTTGTCTGTTATTGGCCGGTTTTTCTTGTTCGCTGCTCTCACCGCTGGTCATCGTTCGACGCCTCTCGACAGCCGGGATCGGGATTGGAATCGCTGCATTGACAGGTGCTTTCATGGGGCTGGCGTTCTGGCCGTCCTATCATGCCACCGATTGGCCGATTCTGGCCGTTGCGGGAGGAAGCGCGGGAATCATCGCGATCGTCGTATTGATGTTAAACCAACATTCCATCATTTCCGTGGAAGCCCTGCTGGGCGTACTAGCGACCGGAGCCATGGCGCTAGGTGTTTTCACCGTATTCGAATGGGGACTTGAGATTCCCGATCTTTCTTTCTACCTGTTCAAAACCCCAAACGTTACTACTTCCGTGGATTTCTTTTTATTATTTGGGCTGGCGACTCTATTAAGCCTGACCTTTTTATTCTATTTTCGACCGCTTACCGCACTTTGTATCGACCGTACTTACGCGCAGGCAATGGGAATTCGTATCCGGTATTACGAATGGTTGTCAGTCTTCCTGCTCACGGCAGTCATCCTGACGGGAATCTATACGGCTGGCCTATTATTCACCTTTACCCTGTTAATTTTGCCAGGCGCCTGTGCGCGAATCCTGACCGTACGCCTGGCATGGATGACGATCTATTCGATCGGTCTGGGTTTGTTATCCTGCCTGGCGAGCATTATTCTATCGCAGAGGATTCTGGACGCGCCTCCCTCGATCGTTCTGGCGGCGATTCAGTTGACCCTCTTTCTGGTTTTTTACGTCGTGTATCGAATCGCATCCAGAAAGACGCTCCGGCTTCCGTAATGAGTGGGGACCAATAGGAAAAGAGCCGAATCATGGAAAAACCCGTTTTGGCAATCACCATGGGCGATGTTGCCGGTGTCGGGCCGGAGATCATCGCCAAAGCGATGATCCATCCGGATGTGTTGAACCGTTGCCGTCCGTTGATCGTCGGGTCGGAACGCGCCTTGCGGCGGGGAATGGAATTTACGAAGAGTACCTTTCCGTATGAGATTATCCATCCCGACGAGGAAATTCCCGCCTCATTTTCCGGAATCGCCGTGATGGACGACGGTCTCTTTTTCCCGGATCATCTGCCTTTGGCCACCGTGGATGCCTCGTGCGGTTCGGCGGCGTTCACCTGGCTGACCCGCGCCATCGATCTGGCCCTTGAAAAGAAAGTGGCAGCGGTGGTTACGGCTCCCCTGCATAAGGAAGCGCTCAATAAAGCCGGGCATCATTACGCGGGGCATACGGAAATTCTGGCCGATAAGACCGGAACCCGGGAATTCAGCCTGATGCTGATTGCGGGACGGTTTCGCGTCGTGCATGTCACCTGCCATGTGGCGTTGTCGCAGGTCGCTCCCCTTCTCACCCAGGAAAGGATTATCAGCACGATCAATCTGTTCGACCGGGCGCTGTCCAAATTGGATGAAGAACGTCCCCGGATCGCGGTCTGCGCCTTCAATCCTCATTCCGGAGAGGGCGGATTGTTTGGGAAAGAAGAACTAACCGCGATTCAACCGGCGATCGAATACTGCGCTTCCGAAGGCGTAGAGGTGGAAGGCCCTTTCCCGTCCGATTCCATCTAT
>CAZFOX010000863.1:0-2434 GCA_964520565.1 uncultured bacterium
ATATGGCAAAAGATAAATCCGGGCGTTTGAGGAAGCGACTCACTTTCCTTTTTCAACCACGCAGTCTCGCGGAGAGTCAGCCCCGTCTTTTCGGTGTTGAGCATGTAGAACTGCCACAGCGGTTGGCGGTTCTTTTCATCCTGAAGTTCGACGCGGTAATTGCCATTGCCGTCGCCGCGGGAATAGCGGATATGTTTCATTCCTTCCAGAATATCGTGCGCTTGGGGACGATCCAGAACCTCATCGTGATTGCCCCAGGCAAACAGCCAGGGGGTACCAAAGGCATCGATGCGTTTCGCGCATTGTTCGCAGAAGAAGAGGCCTTTGCCGCCCTGGTCGTTGCACCAGAAATCGCCGGTCAGAGCGATCAGATCGGGTGAGAAATGTTTAAGAAGCCCTTCGAGGAGCGTTAGCGTTTGCGGGTCTTTGATTTCCGCTTCGTCGCCGAAGAAGTGGATATCGGTGATCTGCAGAATGCGAAACGGTTTAGTGGGAGATACGGGAATCGCGAGCGGCGTGGTTGCTGGCGCAGCCAACGGCTTTCTAGAAGCATTGCAAAACACAACCGATGCGGTGGAGAGCAAAAACGAACGGCGATTGAGAGTGTGATGGGACATTGGGTATCCTTCCATCGATATGGGATGTGTATCGATTTATCTCGAATAGGGGATTCTTTCAAGAGATCGAAGTTAAACACAGGTTTTATTGAATAGTTCTCATAATACCGTTTATATCGCATTTCAAGAAAGCCGGAAAAGATCGGCTTTTTCAAAAACGGCGCTTTTCCCGCCCTCGATGATGGATTGCCGATAATAGCCGTCTATGAATAATCTACTTCGAAAAATACTTCGCGGCATATTCAAGAAACGCCGGCCAATTCGGATCGACGGTGTGTCCTCCGGCGTGTTGCCTGAATGCAATTTCACCCTGGACTAATGCGGTTTCTTCCGGAGGGAACTCTGTCGTCCCCAATCCTTTTTTGCCCAAAAGTTCGTAAACCGGGCCGGCGTGAACGCCCGCTAAAAACATCCCCTTCCCATCGATCCAATTGCCTTCCACATGGGGCGATCCAACGCTGATGAACACCGGCCTTGGGGCGCAAAGAGCGACGAGTTCGTGGGCGTCGACGGGTAAATCCTGTTCCGTCAACGGGCCTGCGTATTTGATAAAATTCGGCGCGAACCAGTGGTACTCTCCCGAGGCGGCCAGGTTTTCTACCTGTTCGCCAAAAATTCTGCGTAGAATCTTGGCGCCTCCCGCGCCGGACGAGCCGATGAAACCGATGGCGATACGCGGATCGTAGGCTAAAGCAACGATCGCGGCTTTGCCGTATCTCGATAGTCCTTCAATCACCACGCGTTTTTCGTCGACGTCGGGATTGGTTTCAAAATAATCCATCGCCCGGCTGGCGCCCCACGCCCAGGCGCGCAACGCGCCCCAATCGTCGAGTTTTCTCGGCTGTCCCTTATTCACCAATCCAATGATTCCCTCCCGCAGCCCGGCGCCGTTGTCCGCCTGAATACTAATCGGAACCAAAATGGCATACGCCCAACCCTTCGCTAACACCTGCTCTTTCCAGGTTGGGCCGTCCTGTTGCCGCCGTCCCCAACCGGCGGGGAAATTCCAGCCAAATTCAACGATAACCGGAACGGGCTTGCTTATCGTTCGAGGCGTTGTGAGCGTCATCTGGATGTTGACGGATATCGCCGGATAATCGGAATGATCGACACGGCCGACCAATTGTTTGATCGTGACGGGAAACTCTCCCTCCCGCGTCTCGGTCACGCTTGCAACTTCCCAATGGACGGCGGGTGTTTTTTCGGGAACTCTTCCATAAATCTCCCGGTCGAAATCTTCGAAGATTTCTTTCTTGCGTTTCTCCCATTGCTCCGCCGTTTTGACGGGTTCTCCATTGTTGAAAACAAGCGGATCCGGCAATGCTGTGTATTTCGTAGCTTTGGCTTCATCCGCATTGGCGGCATTCGGCGCGTTTGGGTTGCCGGACGGACCGGGACGAAGTTCCGTAATCCCAAGCATCTTCATCATTAATTGATGGTCTTCTTGATTGAGTTTGTTAATGCGGTCTCGTTCTTCTTGAGACCACTGCGCGTAAACGTGCACCGTGGAAAACGCGATCAGGATCATCAGTAAATATTTTATTTTCATCATCGAGCCCCATTCGTAATCGAACTGAATTTCAATCCATACAGACTCAACTTCAAGATAATACACAGGGAATGCCGTTGTCCAGATTGAAAATCTTGGTTATTACATGGATTTTCGGCGTACATTCATTTTGCAACAAAATCTATTTATAATATGCAAAAGAGATTCGATTTGTTATATTAATTGTCAACATTGTTCATTTCACCTCTGGCAAAACCAATGCTCAAGCCTGATGGGCTTCGTTATGAAAATCCAAGCCTATATCTAT
>CAZFOX010000864.1:0-2428 GCA_964520565.1 uncultured bacterium
AGGAACTTTCGCAACAGTTGGTGCTGCGCAGTGGAAAGGGAACGTTGGAAGAAGAGATACTCGACGCCATTATGCAGCAGGGAATGTTTCTATCTCAGCTGCAGGAAACGATCATGGAAGCCCGCATGGTTCCGATCGGAATGGTATTTTCCCGTTTTCGGCGCGTGATTCGCGATTTGGCGCACGCCCGTGGTAAAAAAGTCAACCTGGTACTCGAAGGTGAAGAGACGGAGCTGGATAAGAAGATCATTGATCAGATTGGCGATCCCTTGATGCACATGGTGCGCAACTCCGTTGATCATGGTTTGGAAACTCCTCAAGAGCGTAAAGCCGCCGGGAAACCGGCTGAAGGGCTTCTGCACCTCAACGCCGTTCATCAGGGGAACAACATCGTGATCTCGGTTCGAGACGATGGGAAGGGGATCGATGTCGAAAAGGTGAAAAAGAAAGCCCTGGAAAAGGGTGTGATTACAATCGACGAAGCCGCCGCGATGACTCGCAAGGAATGTCTCCAGTTGATCTTCCGGCCCGGATTTTCGACCGCCGAGCAGGTGACCGACATTTCCGGACGGGGGGTGGGCATGGACGTAGTGCGCCGTTCCATCGAATCGCTGGGTGGAACGATTGAAATGGAGACCGAGATCGGCGCCGGCACCACGTTCTGGATCAAGCTACCGCTTACGCTGGCCATCATCCAGGCATTGCTGGTCGAAGCCAACAACGAAACGTACGCGCTGCCTATTTCCAACGTTTCAGAAACGATCCGTATCACGCAGAAGGATATCTTTTCGGTAAAGGGGACGGGGAAAGTGATTCGTTTGCGAGACGAAGTCGTTCCCATTATGAATCTGAATTCCATAGTGACGGGCGTTTCGAACGGAGAGATCAAGGACCAGTGTTATGTGGCCATCATCCGAAACGGAGACAATTATGCCGGATTGATTGTAGACCGGATGGTGAACGAGCAGGAAATCGTGATTAAATCCCTCAGCGGCGATATCGCCAGCGCACCTTATATCGCCGGCGCGGCGATTCTGGGAAACGGGCAGGTGATCCTGATCCTGGATACGATGTCTTTGATTGAACAAACGTTGGGTATTGCGCTATAATAATTACATTCGTATTGATGGAAACCCGCCTGGATTTCGATACTCTCCCGAGGAGGGGACTGGTTCATGGCCGAAAAAATACGCGTACTGATCGTAGACGATTCCGCCTTGGTTCGGCGCATTTTGACCGATTTATTGAATCAAAACCCGGATATCGAAGTCGTGGGAACGGCGCAGGACGGTTCTTTCGTCATCAACAAGATTAAAACCCTGCAACCGAACGTCATCACGCTGGATGTGGAAATGCGGAATAAGGGGGGATTGGAAATTCTGCCCGAGATTACGGAAAACTACGATATCCCCGTCATCATGGTCAGCGCCCATACCGAACGGGGGGCGGATGCGACGTTCAAGGCGCTTGAATTGGGAGCTATCGATTTTGTGACCAAACCCCAGGCGGGCGATATGCGCAGCCTGAGCGAAATCGGCGACGTGCTCGCCCAGAAAATCATCGCCGTCGCACGGACGGCCCGGCGGCGACCCCGGGGGCCGAGCCTTGCCGCTCCGCCACCCATGAAACCGGTCATTGTTCCTCCCCCCCGAACGACCGGCCCGTCTCCGAGTGTGGATCTGATCGCCATCGGAGCATCGACGGGAGGGACGGAAGCCATCAAGGACGTGCTGGTGCGTCTGCCCGTTCAAATACCGGGAATCGTGATCGTGCAGCATATGCCCGCTGGTTTTACCAAAGCCTTTTCGAACCGGCTGGATTCGCTCTCGCAAATTTCCGTCAAAGAAGCCGAAGAAGGCGACGAAGTGATACCCGGGCGGGCGTTGATCGCACCGGGCAGCCATCATATGGAAGTATTGCGATTCGGCGCCAAAATGAAAGTGCGTCTTTTGGAGACGCCTCCGGTGAATCGTCATCGGCCGTCGGTGGACGTTCTGTTCTTTTCCGTGGCCGAAAAGATTGGATCGCGGGCGTTGGGCGTCCTGTTGACCGGGATGGGCGCCGACGGCGCCGATGGATTGCGCCTGATGAAAGACAGCGGAGCGCAGACCGTTGCCCAGGATGAAGAATCCTGCGTGGTGTTTGGAATGCCCAAAGAAGGCATCAAACGTGGAGGCGCCTGTTGCGTTTTACCTCTCGATCAAATCCCCGAATTTCTAGTCAACAATTCTCTACGCACTGCGCGTCCTTCGCGATTATTCGCCAACAACTGAACCCATCCAGGGGCGATTGCCCCTGGCTATTATCTTCTGCCCTTTCAGGGCAAAGAATGAAGTAGTTTGATTTTCCCTTCCCCACTGGGAAACAATCGGGGGGAGAGGGGGGATTATCTCCCTCGGACAGCGGGCGGGGACGCCCGCGCTCCTTT
>CAZFOX010000865.1:0-2427 GCA_964520565.1 uncultured bacterium
GTGAATGTGAATGCGTGGAGAATCGACACGGGATTCGAGAGCATCGGCCGCATTGAGGAGAAGATTGAAAAGAGTGCGCTCCACCTCGCCGATTCCGGTCATGATGGCGGGAACGTCCCTATCCAATTCTTCGACGATTTGAATGCGCGGTGCGCGCGGGCGAATCAGTTCGATACTCCGATGGACCAGATCGTGGATGCGGCACGAATCGCGCGTGGGGAGAGAGGCGCGGGAAACATTGAGCAAACTCTGTGTGATTTCCTTACCTCGCCGGGTTTGCTCGTAAATCGTTTGCAGGGAATCTTCGATTTCCACACGATTGAGGCAATCGCAGCTCCGCGCGTTTTCACCGACCATTTCACGCACTTCCTGAGCGAGAATGCTGATGGTTCCGAGAGGAGTATTGATCTCGTGGGCCATACCGGCGGCGAGTTGTCCAACCGCGGCGAGTTTCTGGGCCTGCGCCCATTGTTCGTTCTTCTTTTTTTGTTCGGTGATGTCGAGAACCAGTTCGAGGATTTGCAGGCACTCGCCATCCGGGCCGGTAATAGGATGGACGACAATTTCAAAATGCCGCACTCCCTGCGACACGGTGGGTAATTGCATTTCATAATATTCGGCGGGCAAAGAGCAGCCCGAATCGGAATCGTGAGGAGTAAAGAGTAAAGCGAAACGGGCGATGCGGTAGACCGCCAAATTATCATCTCGTCCCTCCTCGCCGAACCAGGCGGCGAGGCGGTCGTTGATCCATTCCATCCGGCGGTTCCGTCCCACCACCAGCATACCCGCTTCGAGGTGGCGGAGGAGATTATCCAGTTTGTTGAGTTCCAGTTCTGCTTGAAGCCGGGCAGCCGTCAATTCGCGTTCCCGCTTGCGCAGATCGCCCATAATCACCGAGACGAAATAGGCCGTCAAGGCAGTGGTAACGAGAAAGCTGATGGGTGCGCCCACAACATGAAAGGGAAGATCGCCGAGTTTGAACCACCCTTCATTGGTCAGGTGAAGATCGACCGCGTTGATCCGATAGGCGAAATATTGAAGGCTGAAACCGATCGCGACCATCACGGTGATATAGACACTCTCGCGCGGTTTCAGAACGATCCAGGCGATAATAACGGCAAAGAAATAGAAAGTGAAAAAGGGATTGAGAAATCCACCAGTAATCAATAGGGCGAGGGTCAAGATAATGACGTCGAAATGAATCTGTTGAAATGCAATTCTGGGATGAAAATTCTCCTGCATCGCGTGGCGCAGGTAATAGCGGTTGTAGAGGAGCGTTACGATTGCCAGGAGAGCGAGCCAGTGGATGGGGATATGGATTCCGAACAGGTAACGTCCCACGAGCGAAGCGAGTAGCATTCCGACCACAGCCCAGCGGCGGATGCTGGCAAGCCAGACCAGCCGTTGCCGTAAAACGTTATCATCTCCTGTTTGAAACCGATCCTTGAATTCCGCCACAACCAAACCACTCTCCGATCTTCCTGTTATTGGATATTGTATCACAGGTAGATGCGAAGAACGGATGCGAAAAGCCGGGATTGATCGAATTGAGTCTCTTTTTCTATCCTCTCACAGGGAATTGAATTAATGTAGATTGGAATACGTCTGAGTAAGCAATGAAATCTTATTTTTGATACGGAGGCGTCGATGAAACGATCCAATGCGATTCTGGTAGTGTGCAGTTGCCTGATTTCCTTCCTGTCGAGCGGCTGTGCAGGTCTTGTGCTGGCCGGAGGCGCGGCGGCGGGTGCGGGAACGTATGCGTATATCAACGGGGAATTGAACGTGACCGAAAACGTTTCCATGACCAAGACCTGGGCGGCCACCCGCTCGGCCGTGCAAGAGATGAATTTGCGCGTTGCGAATGAAAGTCACGACGCGCTGACCGGACGAATCCATGCCAAGGGATCCGGAAACAAGGATATCTACATCAACCTGAAAAGCCTGTCGGAGCGGGAAACGGAGATCCGAATCCGGGTGGGGGTGTTCGGGGATGAAATCTTGTCGGAACGAATTCTGACCCACATTGAGAAACAGATCGGGAAAGCGACGGAATGAGGACTAACGATGGGGTGTGTGGGGCAATGGCTTTTTTTTATGCGGCTGGCGCGTTATGGACTGAATCACGAAAGCACGAAATGTTGGAAAGGCACGAAGGTGGAATTTTCTTTGTGCCCTTTGTTTTTTTGTATTCGTGACTTTGATGGATCGATAAAGATCGGCCTCATCTTTCGCGAGGAGATTGCTTCACTGCGTTCGCAATGACAGGAAAGCAAGGTAGTTGAAAGACTACCCTCACCCCACGTCCTCTCCCAGAGGCGAGGGAGTAGGTGGTTTTATTCCCATATCGCTCAGGCCACTTCGCCTTTGGTGACCTTCATGAATACTTCTTCCAGGTCGGCGGGGAGTTCTCGGAAGTAGAGAACT
>CAZFOX010000866.1:0-2411 GCA_964520565.1 uncultured bacterium
TACCAGATCGGCCAGGGAATAGAGTTTGTGTTTTCCGCAGCCTTGAGCGGGACGAACGCTCGCTTTGATGAGGCCGGTTTTTTCGTAATAATGCAATCGAACGGGATCGATTTTGATTCCATCCAAACGCCGAACCAGTTCAATCACATCGCCGGATTGGAAAGCGGACTTAATCGGTCGGATTTTACTAATAGTCATGGTTCCCCTCGTCTTCGAAACCGGATTGTCGTTCTCCCTCTTCCAAGCCTGGCTGGATACCCTGGGGTTATGTTGCATGAAATCTTATATGACAGGCATCATAGCACAGTTTTCCCCTTTTGGGGAAGTGAAAAAAACAGCATCTCCAGAATTCTGAAGATGCCCTCAAACCCTGTGTATCCCTTAGGGAGATTCAATACCGATTTTGTGCACCACGAACTTCGAAGATCGACAGTCCACAGCCAAAACCCGGAAAATCAAAACCGGTTGTTTTAGCTTATTGCATCAAAATCCTTCCACTGCTGCGTTGAAATTCTCGATTGAGCCAGGCTATACTTATTTCTTTGCAGCGGTTTTCTTTTTGGCGGTCTTCTTCGCCGCCGCTTTCTTTGCCGGCGCTTTCTTGGCGGCCTTCTTGGCCGGCGCTTTCTTCTTCACAGTCGCTTTCTTGGGGGCGGCTTTCTTTTTTGCCGTTGTTTTTTTC
Source organism: uncultured bacterium (assembly GCA_964520565.1). Taxonomy (GTDB): domain Bacteria; phylum Hinthialibacterota; class Hinthialibacteria; order Hinthialibacterales; family Hinthialibacteraceae; genus CAZFOX01. The sequence continues at coordinate 683 of CAZFOX010000866.1, forward strand.
GCCGCGGCCTTCTTCGCTGTACTCTTTTTTACTACCATAGATCCTCTCACCTCCTTCCAGTTTCCCGCGGTTCAGCCCTCCTAATTCAATTACTCCCTATCTTTATATTACAGCGAGTGTAACTTTGTCAAGTAAAAAATGCAATTAATCGAAAAAAAATTTTTTCCGGTTCGCATGCTTGTATGGCACTTTGCAAACAAATTGGTTTTGTTGTAATGAAAACAGAAGCGTCCTGCGATGCGAAATAACAAAGAATCGAGGGATGGATATTGTACGCGCGACGGCCATTTTTGCTGGGTTTTCTTGGATTTTTTGCGATTATTCAGGCATGGATTTTCCTGTACGGCGCAACCAAAGGAGCGATGGTTTCGGAAGAAAACCGATGGTTTCTTCCAATCGTTCTTTCTTATCAAGTTTCCTGGACGATCGGCGCTTTGGTGTTGCTTGCCGTGGGCATCAGTCTGGGTCTCGTTACTTCTTCCCCACCTATTTCGGTTCGTTCGGAAGATCGCCGGCGAATTTTTCTGGCGTTGGGCGGGTTGTGTCTGACCGTTATTCCATTGGGACATTGGATCAACCATCATACGTTATTTTACGAGAAATGGATCTGGTACGGCGCATTCGAAATCGTGGGTGTATGCGTCAGTGTTGTGTGCGCGCTTTATATCCTGGAGGATCGTAATATAAACAGCCGCCGTTTTAAAAGGCGGTTTAGCTTTTTGGAATCGTTTTTTTCGCGGGAGACCTGTAATCGTCCCGACCGGATATGGATCGCGGCACTCAGCCTGTGGATTTTTTTCGTATCGCTCGCGATTCACGGGTGGGTATTGGGTAGCATTCCGCATGTATATGACGAATTGGCGCAATTATTTCAGGCGAAGGTTTTTGCGAGCGGATACATGGTCATGCCCGCACCCCGGGAAGCGGAATTTTTTGAGCGTATGTATATACCCATTGAAAACGGGCGTTGGTTTTCCATCTATCCACCCGGATTTGCCTTCGTTCTCGCATTGGGCGTGCTCGCCAAGCATCCGCATTGGATCAATCCCCTGGTTTCCGCCTGTATCGTTCCTCTGTTCTTTATTTTCGCGCGGCGAATCGCCTCTCCGTTTGTGGCGAGAGTGGGATCGTTATTTCTGGCCCTGTCGCCTTTCTTTTTATTGATGGGAAGCAGTTATATGAATCATCCATCCTGCCTTCTGTTCGTCCTGCTATCCCTGCTCTTTTTGGATCGTTCTCTTTCCAGCCGTTGCATGTGGTGGAACGCGCTGGTTTCCGGTTTCTGTATGGGGGCCGCGTTTCTGATCCGCCCCTTAACAGCGCTGGCATTGGGAGGAGCGGGCGCGATCTGGATCGGGATGAGCGAGAGGAAAACAGTTCGACACCGGATGCTTGCCGGGATATTGATAGCCGTATCTGCATTGCCCTGCATAGGGCTGTTTCTTTATTTCAACCATCTAACCACCGGTTCCGCCTGGATCACCGGCTATCAGCGTTATTTCGATGCCAATCCGTTAGGATTCGGCCCGAAGCCCTGGGGAGAGAATCCTCTCGGCCCCACCATTCCCCGAGGGGAATATCACACACCGTTGCGCGGTCTGGCGAATCTTTTCTGCAATTTGAATGCGCTGAATATTTACCTGTTGGGCTGGCCGGTTCCTTCTCTGTTGCCAGCGTTTCTTCTCTTACTTCCGGGAATGAAGCGAACCCGGGCAGATGGATTCTGCCT
>CAZFOX010000867.1:0-2407 GCA_964520565.1 uncultured bacterium
GGCCTGGAGTCCTCGATCGTCGAGATAGAACGGGCCGGAGTATTGTTCCCATTCGTTTTGCCGGGGGACCGGCCCGGTTACCCAAATGCCGTCCACGAGTTCCGTGGGTCGTTCCGTCCAGACCGCTTGATCCTTAAAAAGAGAGATCGCTTCGTCGGAGATTCCGATGAAGCGGAACTGGTTTTGCGGAGACTTCGCATATTTTTTTTCGAAAGCGGCGGGATGCGCGTAGATTTTCGGTAAATTCTTCTGCCGTGAAAAGAAACGCAAGCCGCCCGAATGGTCGTAATGTCCGTGGCTGAGGACGACGGCGTCGACTTTCTGCCAATCGGCGCCGAGAATCGCCGCGTTATTCGCCAGCGCCAAGCCCTGTCCCGTATCGAAAAGCAGGGAGCGGTCTTTGGTTTGAATGAAATAAGAAAGGCCGTGTTCGCCGAGAAGACCGAGCCGGTTTGACGTGTTTTCAACAAGCACTTTGATTTGAATGGTTTGAGGGTTCATGGTTTTCCCCTCGTTTAATGGTCGCATAGATTCATTCCCGTCTGCAGCGATCCTCCCAGGAATCGTTCCACGATGTTTTCGGGCGTATCCGATTCGGCTCCCACCACGACGGAAATCTCGTTTTGAGCGAATAGCGCCTGTGCGCGTTGCCCCATACCGCCGGCAATGATGACATTGGCACCCAATCCATGCAGCCAGACGGGAAGCACGCCCGGTTCGTGAGGCGGAGGTGTATGCCGGGACTGACCGACGATTTTCTTGGATTCCTCATCCACGTCAATCAGTGCGAACTCTTCACAATGGCCGAAATGGGCGCATAGGCGATTCTCAGCTAAGGGAATGGCGATTTTCATTCTGTTTCTCCTTGATTGTATAAATATGAGGTATTGGTTTTATAGATAGAATGGAGTTCCATACATCCTTTAGGTCATCGGTTACTCCGTTCGTTTGATATTCCACGACCGTTTTGCGTTCGATCTGAGCGAGGGTCACGGAGCGGTCGTAGCGAATTTTACCCGCCGTTCGAACGCCCAATCGGGTCGCCTCGCTTTCGATTCGATCCGTCATCTCCGGATTGATGTCCCATTTGTTAATGCAAACGAGCGTTGGGATGCCGAATTGCCGTGTGAGCGCGGCGACGCGTTTTAAGTCGTGCAGTCCGCTCAATGTCGGTTCGGTTACGATCACAGCCAAGTCCGCGCCCGTCACGGAGGCGATAACCGGGCAGCCGATCCCCGGCGAACCGTCGATCAGAAGCAGTTCCAGATTTCGTTCTTCGGCAATTTTTTTGGCTTCCTTGCGGACCAGGGTCACCAACTTGCCGGAATTTTCTTCGGCGACGCCCAGGCGGGCGTGAACCATGGGGCCGAAGCGCGTTTCCGATTTGTACCATTCCCCATTGATGGCAGGGGCGAATTCGATGGCCTTATCGGCGCAAAACCAGGCACAGACGCCGCACCCCTCGCAAGCGATAGAATCGACGCGGTAGGTTTTTTCCTGTTTCCCGTTACCGGGGCCGTCGAAATAAATCGCGTCGAAACGGCATATTTCCTCGCACTTACCGCACGCCGTACAGTGTCCCGATAGAATTCGCGCCCGCGATCCCCCCGAAAATTTATCTCTCCAATAGGTTTTTGGTTCAAGAACGAGATGCAGGTCGGCGGCGTCCACATCGCAATCGGCCAAAACGGCCTTGGACGACAGCGCCGCAAACGAAGCGACGATCGAGGTTTTCCCCGTTCCCCCTTTACCGCTGATGACCACGATTTCTTTCATGATGCAATCGCTCCGGCGCTTTCCACTTCCTGGGTAATACGATTCATAATTTCTTCAAAAAAAAGAATAAACTCGGGAATGGCTTCGCATATCATCTGTCCCGTCGAGTAGGCCACTGCCACGCGCCGGTCGTCAGGGATTTCGGCAACAACAGGGATTTGATGTGCGCGGCAGTAATCGCGAACGTCGGAATTGCCCAGATCGGAACGATTGATCGCCACGCCGAAGGGATATTTAAGAGCGCGCACCATCTCGACAGCTATTTTCAGGTCGTTGAAACCAAACGGAGTCGGTTCGGTGACCAGGACGACGTAATCGCTTCCCCGAATAGTTTCAATGACGGGACAAGACGCGCCGGGAGGCGCGTCGAGGACGATCAGGTCTGCTTCGGGGATGGATTCCTTGACGGCGCGAATGACGGGGGGACTCATGGCTTCGCCCACGTTCAATATTCCCTGGACGAATTGGACGGTCTTCGCGTATCCCGTTTCAACCCGTCCCATTTCTTTCAACCGTTGCGAAATGGCACCCTGCGGGCAGACCAGCCAACACCCGCCGCACGAGTGGCACATTTCCGGAAAAACCAGCACCTGGCTTCCCAAACAGACGATGGCGCTGTACTCGCAGATTT
>CAZFOX010000868.1:0-2404 GCA_964520565.1 uncultured bacterium
AATAAAGGCAAAATATAGATACCGGTATGGATGAAATCAACGGGCGGACAAACGGTGAATCATGAAATCCATTCGCATTCAAGATCGTACCATCGGCCCCGGCTTTCCCGTCTTCGTGATCGCGGAAGCCGGCCTCAACCATAATGGAAATCCCGATATGGCGGCTAAATTGATCAAGACAGCCGCCGCCTGCGGTGCGGACGCCATCAAGTTTCAGACCTACACCACCGCCGAACTGTTTCCACCCGATCACCCCGATTATGCCAAATTCGAAAAGCACGTCTTTTCCCGCGATACCTACGATGCCTTGATTGGCGACGCCCGCCGACATCATATCGTCTTTCTCTCCACGCCGTTCGACGAAGCCAGCGCCGATCTTCTCGAATCGCTGAACGTACCCGCCTTCAAAATTGGTTCGGGCGAGTTGACCCATCTGCAATTCTTAAAATACCTGGCCTTGAAAAAGAGACCGCTCCTTCTCTCCACCGGCATGGCCACCGGCGAGCAGGTTGATCGGGCAGTGGAAACCATCCAAGGTACGGGGAATGGATCGCTGGCGTTGTTGCATTGCGTTTCCGCGTACCCCTGCCCCCTGGAAGAAGCCAACGTCCGGCGCATCACTACGCTCCGGGATCAATATAACCTTCCGGTCGGTTATTCCGATCATACCGAAACCACCATCGCAGCGGTCGCCGCGGTAAGCCTGGGCGCCTGCATTATCGAAAAACATTTCACTCTCAGCCATCACCTACCGGGTTGGGATCATCATTTTTCCTTCGATCCCGACCAGTTTCGCGCTTATGTCAAAGAGGTTCGAGATACCGAAAACGCACTGGGCTCGCCGAATAAGGCCCTGACGGTTTCCGAGAAATCCATCGAGGAAATCGCGCGCCGTTCCATTTATGCCCGCACCGCCATCAAAGCGGGAGAACCATTTACCCCGCAAAACCTCATTGTCCGAAGGCCGATCGGCCCCCTCTCGGCGGATCAATACGAACGCGTGTTGGGTAAAATCGCGCGGCGCGACATTCAGGAAGGATCCCCCATCCAACTGTTGGATATTCCCGAATAAACCGCAACGCGGCCGGGGGGGGGCAAAACGAAGCGTGTCCCACCGAACGTGGTTCTACCGCAGGCGCATCATCCCCCTAGCGATTTGATAAAAGCCCTATCCAACAGAATTTTATCCAAGGGATAGTTGGTGACCATCAAGTCGCCCGTTGAGCGGATCCCATTGCTGGGTTCGTAGACCGCGTCGCGAAGGAAGAAATAATAAGGAGATCTTCCGTAAAGGCCAACCAATCCATTCTGCAGGATTTCATCGGGCCCCATGCAAATTCGATATTTAACCCCTGTTGAATCGTTTTCCATCGGTTTACCCATATCTTGACCATTACCCGTATACGGTATAAACCATCTCCGGTGAATCGTGTAACAAATTTGCATGATCTCGAGTTCATCGATTGACCCGCTGAAAAAAGTATTCATTTTATCCGGATCTTTATTCAACGTATCGACTCCGAAAATATCGTAGGCTTGATCGATATTAGATAGATAAGCAATCGGTGTGGTTAGAAATTTGTAACCTATACAAGCATGTCCGTATGAGTAGTAAGGAAGCGGATGGGAATGGACGCCATAATCATCCATCACTTTTAGGTAGATCGCTTTGTAGAGTGTTTCCATGTCCGCTTGCGCGCGCGATAATTTGGATCGGATCAATGCGTTTTGAAAACTGGGGATGGCGACGGCCGTCAGAATTCCCAGAACGGCTACCACAATAAGCAACTCGAGGAGAGTAAACGCCAGAAGGTTCTTCATCGAGCATTCCTCAAAAACCGAAACTCGTTGATCGTCGCTTATCAGTCCTCACAATCGATCAGAATTTGATCCAGCGGGTAATTTGTAAACATCAAGTCGCCTAACGAACGGAGGCCGTTGCTTGGATCGTAAGCGTCGCCCCGGTAGAAGAAAAGATACGGAAATACACTGCCACTGAATACGAGCCCCCGTTGAATGATTCCATCCGGTCCCGCCGAGATTCGATATTCGATCGGGTTGTAATACTTATCGGCGGGTTTGTTTCCATAATCGAGACCGAAACGTCCCCAGTCAATCTCATAGCATATTTCGAGCATGCTAAGTTCTTCGATAGGACAGTGTGAAAATGTTTTGAGTTGATCCGGATCGTTCTTCAGCAGATTAACGGCGAAGACGTCATACGCCTGATCGATGCTGCTTAAATACGCAATCGGCGTGGTCAAGAGAGAAAAGATATCGCAGAAGGGACCATACTGTTCTTTATCTCTTCGAATGTCATCCATAACGCATAAAGCAATGGCTTTGTGAAGTGTTTCCATGTCCGCTTGCGCGCGCGATAATTTGGATCGGATCAATGCGTTTT
>CAZFOX010000869.1:0-2404 GCA_964520565.1 uncultured bacterium
AGGTCAATCCCAGACCGAAGGGAATATCGCGGTCGCGAAACGTATCGAGTTCCTCGAAAAGAATCACGACGAATGCGATGGCGATAAACAAGAAAAATACGAACGAAAACGCCGTCAAAAACGTTTTGAGAATGAATAAATCCGCCATCTTAACACGCAATCGAAAATTCATAAAAAACCGTTTCTTCAGACTCGTAGAGTCTGAAAGTAGAGATAAGAGGCAATCGCCAGACTCACTACGTTGGGAAGCCATAAAGCTACAGTAGCAGGAATCACTTCGGCTTCGGCGAAACTTTTCCCAAAATTCAGTAGAATATAGTAAATAAAAATGATGGTAATCGTCATGGCATAACAGGAAGATCGTTTGCCCCTTCCCGAAATGATACCCAACAGAGCGCCCAAACCCGCCATGATCAGGCAGGCAAAGGGCAAAGCCGTTCTGCGCGCCATTTCGATTTTGCATTGAATCCACCAGCGATATAGATTGGCCTGAGATGGAGGAGGAGGATTATTGATGGCGAAACGGAGATTGGAATCCGATAGTTTGTATTCCTCTCGGGCGGCCTTCGCTAATTTGCGGAGCAGTCCGGATATTCCGATCGAAAAATCGAAGCGGTCGAATTGAATCCCCATCAAATTTCCACTTTCCGGAAATCGGTGGATCGATCCTTTTTCCAACATCAGAGAGATGGAATTTTCGCGGGGTTCGTACCGCAAAACGCCAGTGGGAGCGGAAATGATCGAGGCGATCCGGTCGTTCTGATGTTCGAACATTCGGATGTTGAGCATCCGTTCCCGTTCGTCCACGGCATTGGGAACGATAATGTAATCTCCCAATTGATTGAATCCTCCGGGGCGGATTCCAGCGGAGGCGGTATCTTGCAGAATATTGGCCGCCAATGATTCAAACAGGCGGATTCCCTTGGGCGCTATCCGATGCCCCCACCACAATAACAGGCTCGTCACGAGAATCCCGATCAGGAGCGCCGGGATCAGGAGTTGGGGGGTGGAATATCCGGCGGCCTGCAGGGCGGTCAACTCGTTATCCTGAGCGATCCGGCCATAGACCATCATGGCGGCTAGCAGGATGGCCATCGGGAAGGTGAGCAACATAATAGTGGGTAGTATAGCGGAGAGAAGCTGCAAGGTATCGATCAGCGAAGTTCCGCCGGTGACAAAAAGGTCGGTCAATTCGTAAATCCGTTTGAGAAGAAAGATAAACGTGAATAATAAGGCTCCTTCGGCAATGGCGGAGAACATATCCTTCATGAGCCAGCGATGAATAGTTTTCATGCTTAAGAAGTTTCGCTCGGAGAGTCAATCGGTGGCGGGAGAATATTCTCCCGCCACCGGTTTATTTAATCAAAAAAGACTGCACCGCTGGCAGCGGAGGTGACGCTTTTTGCATAGCGTGCTATGACACCGGTCTTGATTTTCGGTTCCGGCTGTTTCCAATTCGCCTTGCGTTTTTTCAATTCTTCCTCGGTCAGTTTTACGTTCAGGCTGCGTTGGGGGATATCGATCTCGATCATATCGCCCTCTTCCAGCAGGCCGATAGGGCCACCTTCCATCGCTTCCGGTGATACGTGGCCGATGGACGCGCCGGAGGTCGCTCCGGAAAATCGCCCATCGGTGATCAGCGCGACCTTGGAGGCCATGCCCATTCCCTTAACCACCGAGGTGGGAGTCAGCATTTCGGGCATACCCGGGCCGCCTTTGGGACCTTCGTACCGGATAACGACCACATCGCCATCTTTGATCTTATGCGCGAGGATCGCGTTTACGGCGTCTTCTTCACAATTGAAAATTCGAGCGGGGCCGCTGTGTTTCAGCATTTCGGGAAGAACCGCCGCCGCTTTGACGACGCTGCCGTCTGGAGCTAGATTGCCGTAGAGGCAGCAAAGACCGCCGGTTTTGTGATAGGGATTATCGAGCGGGCGAATGACATCGCTATTGCCAAGCGGGGCGTTTTGAATGTTTTCACCGAGTGTTTTTCCGGTGACAGTGATCGTGTTTCTATGAATCAAACCGGCTTGCGCGATCGTGTTGAGTATGGAGGGAACGCCGCCCACGCGATCCAAGTCTTCCATATGGAAGGGGCCGGCAGGGGCCATATTACAAATATGCGGTGTGCGGTCGCTGATCTCGTTGAAATCCTGCAGAGTTATCTTGACACCCGCTTCGTGTGCGATGGCGGGGATATGCAGAGAGGTATTGGTCGAGCCGCCGAACGCCATATCGAGAGCGATGGCGTTGAGAAAAGCTTCCTTGGTAAGAATATCGCGCGCTTTGATATCTTTTTTAATCATCTCCATGATCTGAATCCCTGCCAATGTGGCGAGCCGGATACGGTCGGCAAAGACAGCGGGAATGGTTCCGTTACCGGGAAGCGCAATACCCAGAG
>CAZFOX010000870.1:0-2400 GCA_964520565.1 uncultured bacterium
GACGAAAAACTGGTCGTGCACGGCAAAACCGGCGGCGTCGACCTGCGCGGCGGAATGCTGTATCCTCGCCCCGGAAAAGGCGAACCGGTGAAATTCGCCGAAGAAATCACCAGCTGGGAACTGGGAACCACGGAAGAGTTGGTGGCGTTTGCCGACCAGATTCGTAACAACAAAAAACCGCTCAGCGATCAGGAAACGGGGCGCATATCCACTCTCATGTCCCTGATGGCCCGTAAAGCCATGTACGAACGCGATACCAAGACTTTCCAGCCTAAAGTCGTAACCTGGGACGATCTGGGATCGACTACGTGATGGATATTTGTTCCCTTGGTCTTTGAATACCCCAACGCTCGGGGAACCGGGCGTTGGGGAGATTCCTTTTTTATTTTCGTCTGTGTTTTTTTTCTGTCTTGTTGTACACTACTTTTGAGGGAAATCTGATAATCTGACCATTGGTTACATCGGATTTATCTTCAAAGCGAGATACTCCCTCCCATTGGGAGAAGGTCTGGATACGGGAAAGAAGGAAATATACGAATCCGTTTTATCGTCCGGATCGATGTTCTGGCGGATAATCTATTCATGGCAATGAAGGATTGAAACGGATTCCACTCGTATGGTTTGACGGTTTGGCGTAATCGCGGGGGGAGGATGATGTTGGGAAATCGGTTTACGATACTACGAATGAAACGTATTATGGGGCTTATCCCGATCCAATAGAATTGTATCGGATAGATTGTGATAAATCCCCCGGTTGGGTACACTATACATTATTAAATGTCGATCAAGTGGATTCTATGAGTGAATTAGATACGAATCAGGTTACCGGGATATCTTTCCAGCATCTTTTCGGCGATTCCGGCGGCGAATTATCCATGGAAAGAGTGGAAGCCTTCCTCAACAAGGTGGTGGAAATCGCTTCCGAACAGGCCAAGGTGAATCCCAATGCCCTGGTTCGCGTCGTTCACGATAACCGAATTACCTGGATGACCCAGGAACAGGCCAGCGAATTTCTCAAATCCACGTCGGAAAGCGCCACTCTTCGCCAGGATATCGAGGCGGCCTTAAAGGGGAAATTGATCCATATCCGGCAGGAACTCGAAATCCTTCTGGCGTTAGCCCGATACACTTTCGATAAATTCAAAACCCACGAACTGATCCCTGCCGAACAGATTCAACGTCTGGAACCCAGCCTTCAACGCCGTGCGTGCGAAATCAAGGACGGCGTCTCGCAAACGGCCGAAAGCGAATCGCTGGTCGAGGAAAAACGACGCCGCAATCCGATCATCGGACAATTTGAAGAGATGATGGGTCGTTTCCTGCAGGCCAAATCCCAAGGGAATCTGCAAGAGGCCGCTCAACTGGCCAAATCCCTTGAAGCCAGTAAAAAACACTACGTCCTTTTTACCCGATCCCTCGAACCCGATATCCGCACTATCTACTATCACCGGCTCAATCTGCAGAAAACCAAAAAACGGCTTCTTCAGACGCAAAACCAGCTCTGTTACACCCGCAAGGATTCGCTGGTTCTCGAACTCAATGAGTTGAAAAAGAATATTCTGTCTGTGAAACAGCAGACCCAACAGGCTGAATTGGATGGGCAGGGAAGCGCTGAAACAGCCATCCGCCGGCAGGATATTTTCAATCTCAATCAAATGAAACAGGATCTCTCCAATAAAGTGTGCGAGTACGAAACCCTGAAAAAAGAATCGGAGATAATCGAACGCCAGGAATCCAGCGTGGATGCCGTGATTCAAACCATCTCCGAATCGGTTTTGGGTGAAACCGATACCAAGATCGACGTCCAGGCGAAGTTAAAACAGGAGCAGATGAAATCCGTCGCCAAACCCGCCGCCAAGCCCGCCACGCCTGCCGATGCGGCCGAAAAGAAAAAAGGCCTCGGCATGCACGTCCGCGTCAAGCGGTAACAACCCCAATTCCCCATTCGCTCGTACCCTAGTTTAAAGAAATGAATTTTATAATACTTCCAAGGTAGGATGGGTCGATCCATTCCGACCCATCATAACCACCAAACGCAGAAAATACCTTGTTATTGCGAACGGAGTGAAGCAATCCAACTCACCCACCCAATCCTCAAAGCAACGAAAGAAATCAACAAATCAACTTTCGTGCTTTTGTGATTCTGTCAGATACATAAATCATGAGAAATCTAACAATGAGAAGTCTTATCAAAAATTGAAAAGATCGGCGTGTGAAATATTTCTGATATCATTCAGGTATGACGAAACGGCAAAAAGTCATCCACGAAAATTCGATCCACAAGACTTGGTGGATCGATCCAGGTGATTGGTACAAGATATAGTGTGAGTTTCGTCTTCAAGGCACTTTTTGCCGGATTGTTTGATTCTTTCAATGCGATTCTGCGAGTTTATCTCTCAG
>CAZFOX010000871.1:0-289 GCA_964520565.1 uncultured bacterium
CGAGGATGGCGGGTTCCAGGTTATTGCCGGTCAAGCCCGGAAGGTTGTATAAGTACATGGGGAATCCGTCCAGAGCTTCCGCCACGCGGGCGATGTAATTGTATTGTGCCTCGGCGTCGCAACGGAAAAACCAGGGTTGCAACAGGCTGACCGCATCCACGCCGATCCGGCGAACGTCCTTCGCCACCCGCAACGTTCCCGGCAGGTCTCCACAACCTACCTGCGCCAGAACCTTGCCGCGCCCGCTGGCAGCGCGGACGGTTTCTTCGAGCACTCGGATTTTCTCTTC
>CAZFOX010000871.1:299-2395 GCA_964520565.1 uncultured bacterium
CGGAGAGGTAGGGGCCTTCGCCGGTCGTTCCACAGGCAAAAAAACCATCGACTCCATCGTCCAGCAGGGAATCGCAAAGCGGTTTGATTTTATCGAGTTCGATGGTGCATCCATCGGCGGAAAACGGTGTTAGCAGAGCGGGGAAAATACCATATAACATGGGAACGTTCCTTTCTTGAAAATACCTGATGCATCCTATCGCCAATTCAAATGTCCGATCCAACCCGGAACCGGCCGTTTATTTTGAGGATATCCACTTGGAAGCGAAAATGGAATGACACCGGGAACGATCCGTCAGTAAACCGCCCATCTCCGGCTTCCCGGAGCGGCGTGCTAGAGTAGGGTCATCCCTTTCGACCGGATGGGTTACCGATGATCGAAGATGTTTTCTTGAAACCGAATCGTTCGGCGCCTCGCTGGTGGATGCACGCCGCCTGGGGAATTCCTGTTCTTTGCGGCCTGACGCTGTCTCTGCAGTTGCAGCGCTCCACTTATGGATTGCCGATTGACGACGCCTATATCTACATGAAATACATCGACAACCTCGCCCGGGGGGATGGACTCGGTTTCAATCCCGGCGAGACGAGTTTTGGCGTGACCAGCTTTCTTTTTACGATCCTGGGCGCTTCTCTCAAAATCCTGCTTCCCAGCGTGGGAAGCGCGGCGATCTGCCAGGGGATGGGGATAGCCGCATTCGCGTTGGTACTATGGGGCGTACAGCGTCTTATTTATGAATTAACGGGCGATTTTTCCATCAGCTGGATCGGGGGCGCTTTTCTGGCCTTGAGCCGACCTCTCTATTTTACCGCGCCGTCGGGTTTGGAAACCATGTTGTTCTTGGCTGTGGCGGTAGGAGTCATGGAGTTTGGATTGCGGCAGAGAGGCGTCAACCGCGTCTGGTTCGGCATGGCCTGCGCCGTATTGTTTCTATCCCGGCCCGAGGGCTTGTATTTCATCGTAACCTACCTGGCAGGGCTGATCCTTTATCCGGTCATTTTTGAAAACGCATCCCGGCGGCGAATGTGGAAAGAAACCGGCTGGAGCGTTTTGTACTTCCTGGTGGGATTCGTGATTCTGGCATCTCCATACCTGGCATATGTGAAATGGCATAGCGGAAAATGGATGCCGATGACGTTTTATGGAAAACTCATCAACCGGAATAACTTTCTCCTCGAACCGCTGTCGCAGAAAATCCGTGTGGGATACTTCGTGATTCTCGATGGATACAAGCAGATTATCGCGCAGGATACGCTGCCGTTCTTTTTGGCCACTCTGATGGTTCTGACTTTCTTTTCCTATCTGATCTTTGCATATCAATGCGGACAGCGGCGGCCATCCGCGCAGTGGTTCGCGGTACGGGCGGCGATGGTTTCGTTTTGCTTTTTCCCTTTTCTGTATGGCGCGGCGTTTCGCACCAGCCCGGTTTTCGGGGGCTTTTTCGTCCGGTATATCCAAATTCTGCTGTTGTTGATCTATGTGGAGGCCGCCGTGGCGGCGCATTATTTCTTCGGGGGTGTTTCGCGCCTGTTTCTCAAAGAATCCCTGCGAACGAGCGCGGCGAGAATTCTTCCCTGGCTTCTCTTCCCAATCGTTCTCTATTCGTTCCGGGTTGTCGTCGACCGATGGAACGAAGATATTGCATTTTACCGGAGCCATGTATCCGTCAACGAAAAAGTGCGCCGGTGGGCGGGAGAGTGGATCGACCGGAACACACCGCCCGAATCGCGCGTTTTTACCAGCAATTCCGGCCTGGGGGCGGTGGGCTTGTATTGCAACCGGGTCGTGCGCGATGAGGCGGGATTGATCAATTCGGACATTTATCCGTTTCTGCGCGGATTCTCGCAGGGATTCCATCACTGGTTTCAAATGCTGGAATACATGAAAAACCAGCGCATCGATTACCTGACCATACTTCCGCCCTACGGCACGGATACCCGCCATACACAGACCGTCGCCGAATTTCAGGAACCTTCGCTTCGGGGAACGCAGCTGGAGAGACTGTCGCGCATCCGCGTAATGCGATTCATCGCTCCGGAATCCTACGATCTTTGGGCGGAGTATCAAAAAGAGGCGACGTTTGTGGATCGAGCGCCTCA
>CAZFOX010000872.1:0-2391 GCA_964520565.1 uncultured bacterium
AATGCCAGTTATAATGAACCAGATTGCCGCTGTAAGGTTGTTTGGGGGCAGGTCCCAGCCAGATATCGTAATCCAGATTCGCCGGGGGAGCCTCGAAAGGCTTGAATCCGATGCTGGGACGGCGTTTGTAAACGAGCCCCCGCGAAATCAGCAATTTCCCATAGGTTCCTTTTTTAGCGATCTCTGCCAGCTGCCACCACTCTCGTTCACTGCGGCCTTGCGTTCCATGTTGTACGATGCGTTTGTATTTCCGGGCCGCTTCCACCAATTGGCGTCCCTCGAATATATTGTGGCTGCACGGCTTTTCGACGTAGACGTCCCGTCCCGCCTGACAGGCCCAGATCGCTGAAAGAGTATGCCAATGATTGGTGGTGGCTATACTCAGGATGTCGAAGGCTTCTTTCTCCAATGCCAACCGGAGATCCTGATAAGTCGACGGTTTTTTTCCGCCCAATTCCTCCACCTGTTTGATGCGCTCTGCAAAGGTGGCTGAATCCGGATCGACCAGGCATACCACTTCGACGTTCTCCATTTTTTGGAACGCATCGACATGCGACCCTCCGCGTCCGTGGATGCCGGTTACCGCCACGCGAATGGTATCGTTGGCTCCTAATACTCGGCCTGAGGCATGGGTTCCACCGATCGTAAATGCCGCTCCTGCGGCCAGACCCAGCGAATTCCTGATAAAATTCCTTCGATTTACGTCTGACATCGCATTCTCCTTTCTTTTTTGGAAGGAAGAAAAAATTCCCAATATTATCGTTCACTCTATCATAAAGTATCTCGTGTGAATACGGCCATCGGCAAGAGGAATCTGGGGGAAAAGCAATCGTTTTCTCCGTTCGGCTTCAACGGAAGGATTCGAAAATTCGCAGGCTGCTTTTGGGCTTTTCCACTTCATCCAGGCCTTCCGTGGATAAATCAGCATTATAAAACTCCATGGAAGATGGCAGAGCCATATTAAACCCATATTTGTAATCGATCTCCACATTCATATTTTCCACGATACAATCGATTAGATGGCCTCCGGCCTGGTGATCCTGGGTGATGAAATGAAAGTGAAAACCGGGAACGCCCGCCCCCTCCAGATAGGAGGGCGTCCAATATCCGAAAATGGTTCCTTCCACCGAATACATTTCGAAAAATTTCTGATCCTTCGCCGCTTCGGTCAGGCGCACGTAGGGTTTTTCCTGCCGGGCCACGCTCCGTGTCTTCACATAAGAAAAACTCCCTTCAATCTTGAAGGCATAGATAAAATTCCGGGTTGGATTCATATCGTGAAGCGCAGCGTGCAATTCGTCCAGCGTCATATTGTCACTGTGAAAATAGGTTACTTCGGGTTGAAAGAAAGTTACGGCGGCATAGGGTGTTTTATCGTCGTCTCCCAGAAGATAGACATGGCCGTCGGAACGGATCTGATAGAATATCCCATCCAGGGCGATCATTTCTCCATCCAGTCCATTCACAGTTCCGATGCCGTAGTTTCCGTGTTTTTTTAACGCACCGAATGAGATATCTCCATCGTAGATACCGGCCATCAACGCGCCGATGGGCGCCGTTTGCACAACCGTATCGCCATGCAGGGAATACGTAAAAAAATCCTCAAACACATCGGCCAAATATTTTACCGGCGGCGATCCAAATGCGTTCCAGCCTGCCAAGAACAAAACAAGCGCTCCACATATAGACAATCCTATTGTTCGTTTCCGGATCCCGGCGAACCATGAATTGGAAGAGAATCTCATCATTGGCACCTCGAGTAGAGAGTAGTATTGCCTTCTATAATAACAAGGTTATTCGGGAGAAAGAATCGCCCGGATGGATTCCAACAGGCGATCGTGGATCGATCCGTTACTGGCCACAACGCCCCGGTTGTTCGTCAATTTGCGGCCGCAGGAAAAATCGAGAGGCTTCCCCTCTATATCCGTAACCGTTCCACCGGCTTCCGTGGTCGCAAGCGTCCCGGCAGCGTGATCCCAAAGGGCTTCCCGGTAATCCTCCCGTGTGGGCAATCGCAGATAAATCGAGGCGTCGCCCCGTGCCACGGCGGCGTATTTGCATTGACTATCCATACGCAAGGGGGGATGGCGAATTCCAAGATGAGTGGTTATCTGGCGGGAAAAATCGTGCGAGGAATGTGCCGCCTCTACCGATTCGCAGAACACGGCTTCCACTGGATCGGTAGTAAGTGCCACCTGAAGGCGGCATTCATGGCCGTTTCGGAGAGAACGGCTTACGGCTCCCTGGCCTTTGACGGCGATAAAGAGGAATCCCCGTTCCGTTTCAGTCTCTCTCCAGTCTGCGGGATAATTCGGACATCCCAGAACGCCCAGAACCACCTCGCCATCCTCGATCAGTCCGAGGGAAATCGCATACTGACCGCCTCGAAGG
>CAZFOX010000873.1:0-2381 GCA_964520565.1 uncultured bacterium
CGGTACTCCTTCATCGGTGATCAGGCGGTCGATCTGATCCCAGGAGGCAAATTTCACAAACGCAGGCTTATTGAATTTCGTCCGGTCGATCGTCAAGACGGTTTTATTCGCTCCGGCTATCATCGCCTGCGATACCCGGGCGATATTCATATCCGTCGTAAACACACCCATGGGATCCACGCCGTCCGCGCCGATAAAAGCCCAATCGACGCGAAAGCGTTTCAGATTCTCCTCGGTCAGCCATCCAGTCAGATCGGGATTTCCTTTTCGGGCCATTCCCCCCAATAGCACCAGTTCGATATTGTTATGGGCGTAAAGAACCGACGCGATCGCCAACGAGGAAGTCAAAACCGTCAGGGATTTGATACCGGAAAGCAACCGCGCCACCTCCAGGGTTGTGGTTCCCGTATCGAGAGTGATCGTCATGCCGGGCTGAATCAGTTTGACCGCCTCCCGGGCGATGGCCTTTTTCTCCTGCGAGGATTCCCGTTCTTTTTCCTTGAAAGCAAACTCGATGATCCCCGCTCGGGATAACATCGCTCCCCCATGCGTTCGAGTGATCCCTTCCTCTCTTTCCAGAACGGACAGATCACGCCGAATCGTCATTTCGCTGACGCCGAGTTTCTCGGCGAGGTCGCGTATCGATACATCCCCACTCGACTGCAATCGTTCGAGAATGATGGTTTGACGCCTGTTCATCGTTGTTCCACCATTTCCAAAGAAACCGCACTAAATCGTTTTCAACGCCCGCTCGATTCGATCGATCACGGTATCCACCGCTTCGTATCCGGCAATCAAAGGTAATTTAGTCAGAGCGACGGGCGGACACCCTTTTTTGTAGGTCTGAACGCTGATATCCATCCCCAGATCCGTCATATGGCGCACAAAAAGTTTTCCGATATCCAGATCGTGAAAATAAAGACCCGCCATGTGCCTCTTTCCCTCGATGGAATGAAGTAGAGAGGGATGCCGGGATGAAATATCGTGAAGGCGTTCTTCAAAATAATCGCCCACCGCTCCAATGACGTCTGCATTCGCCTCCACCCACCGCATAGTGACCAGATATGTCAGCGAAGCCAGTTCTTCCTGGCCGTTCGTCACCAACGCCCCGAACTGCGGCAACCGATCGATCGCCGCATTGAACAGGATACGCGAGGCGGCGTATTCTCCGCCGGGAAATCCTTTCCCGATCACGATAATACCGGGCTTGATCCCGTATTCTCGAAACATGAACAGCTCGGGACTCCAGACGCAGGTCTGGATTTCATCGACCACCGTTATCACATCCCGGCGGTTGCATAAGGAATAGATTTGTCGCACAAAATCTTTCTGCAAACGCCGCGCACCATAATTCATCAAGACCAGTTCGTGAAAGAAACCGGCGACTTTATAGCGCCCCGAATCGTATTGAGCAAAGACCAATTCCAGGTCATCCCTGTTGTTCGGGCGGACGTTACGAATCAAAAACAGATTTTGTTTTTCCATTCCCCGAAGGAGTCCGGGCCACATGCCTCGCATGAGCTGCGCCGCGACTGTCGTTCCGTGATAATTGGCTCGATGGGTTCCGTCGTCGTCGCCGATGACGACAAACACCGGCGTTTTTCCGAAATAGACGGGTTCGGGACTCTCGTCCTGGGAACGGTAAAAACGGGAAAGAATCAGTTTGATCGCCGCTTCCGCCGCAATGCTCCCCGTTTCCAGATTGAGTACCCGGTTCAAAACCGTCTTGCTTCGGGAATTCAATATTCGATTCAATGCCGCAGAATCGCCCGGCGCGGCTCCCGCCGCCGCGCGAACCAGCTCTTCTTCCAGAATGCGGGTAATATGGCCGCGTGTGTTGTTATGCGTGGCATTGGGGATTCCCAGCCGGTGCGCGTATTCGATCAGCCGGTAACCGGGAAAGTTATGTCCTAGCGAGACGTGGTAATGTTCGCTCTTGGAGATAAAAAACAACCGGCCATCCTCGCAGAGCCGGTAATAACCCAGTCCCGACAACGGAGCCAATGCGGTATGAGTATTCGCCAGGAATTGCGTGGTCGAAGCGCCCCGCGGCGTGGCAGGCAATGGAGGACAACACGTTTCTCCAATCCGCGGAAGCAAGGCCAGCAACCGCCGATGGAACGCATCCGGGAAAAAAGCGACTTTTTCCGAGGCGATACGGTGGAGAGATTTACGATCCTCCCCCGATAAACAGACTCGCGCCCGGATCACGGCCTCCAGATACGTTTCCCCCAACAGATCGTACAAACTGGATTGAACAGGACAAAAAACGGTTTTTTGACTCTTCAAAAGAAATTCCCTTTCCGTGTATCTGTTGTGCGATGGGTAGATCGAATCGATTTATATTAAAATATTAATATTATATAAATCATAAAAAATAT
>CAZFOX010000874.1:0-2377 GCA_964520565.1 uncultured bacterium
TTAAGCTACAGTGTTTTAAAGAAAACTTCGCCGGTAGATAGTGGAATATAAAAATAAAGGAAACGTTCCATACCTTCCCATGCGATGCGTACGCATGTGTTTGGATTCATTCGCTTCCCGTTATTGCGATCGAACGCGGTTGACGGTTTTACCCAATCCTTCCACGGTAACTTCCATGAGGTCTCCATCCTCTGCGGGAAGCGCCTTGGTGGTTCCCGTGAATATAATATCGCCGGGATTGAGGGTGACTACCCTAGACAGATCGCTGACGATCTTTTCCGGCGGAAAAAGCATGTTGGAGGTGTTGTGTTCGTAAAACAGGTTCTTGCCAGTTTTTTCGTTGGTGATGCGTAGCGTTCGATTGCGGTTTTTCCAATCCACACCCCGGTAGATAAAAGGGCCGTAGGGGGCAAAACGGTCGCCGATCTTCAAGCCCGGTGCCAATAGTGTTTCCACCTGGTCGAGGGGTTCTTTTTGGATGCGGTGATAGGACGTGACATCGCCGACGATGTCGTTGCCTGCGGTGTAGCCGAAAATAGCTTCCTTAGCTTCTTCCAGACTTCCATTTCGGATCGTTTTGCCGATAACGGCCACCAGTTCAGTTTCTACAAGAAGCGTATCCAGCGAAGCAGGGAGAATGATATCGTCTTCGGAAGCCGCCGCCGAGGTTGGCGGTTTTAAGAACCAGCGGATCGTGTTAAAGGGTTTTTTCCCTTCCGGCCAGGCTTCTTTATAGGAACCTGAGATTCCAAAGATGATTTTGGGTTCGCTGGGATGGAGTAGTTTGGCTGATTTAACATCAATGATATGTCCAGTTTCTTTGCCTCCATCCCAGGGGGCGGCGCTTAATTGGTGGATGACGTCCCCATTATAGACACGCCCATAGAATATCGTATCGCCCGCCTGGTAGCGGCAATACACCTCTTGGTCGCTCCACGCTCCCCAGACGGGTAGACAGATGCAGACTAATAGCAACACACCAAATTTTTTCATCGTTCCTTTCCCTTTCATCATGGATGTCGATTCTCACTTGTATCAAACCAATTGGTTGTCTTCCCAATCATAATAGAAAATTGTGTTCCCGTCTTGGCGGCAGCGAGCCAAATTTTCCAAATAGTAGAGGGTTGGAGCCGTGATGTGCATGTTATTGAGGAAAGGTTGTGTGTAATTCACATCGCCATAGACGACGCCGTCCACGTGAATGGGGATTAATTTTCCTTTCACTTTGCGCCATTGCCCGTTGTGATTGTGCCAATCCACGCCTTCGGTCAAAAAACCGTGCGGGCCGTGATGGTGCAGGGCGGCGGTGCGCAGGATCGTCAGACCTTTCATTTCATAGGAAACGATCCGCGTGGCCGCCGCCGCTTCGAAATAGGCCAGCGCGGCTTCGGCGTTTTCCCATAGATAAGAGGTATCCCACGAATCTTCCATGTATAACAATCCCTGGGTGAGGACGCCGTTGCGATCCTCCTTCATTTCGAAACGTTCCAGGCCATGCAGGCAATTGGACATCGCCCATTCGAATAAGGCCGTGTCGCGCAGCAGGTTGGCAGCTCGGGTTATACAGCGAAAGCCAACGCTAAAAGCTACATTTTCGCGATCGTCGTAGGTATCGTGATTGATACTGCCGAAAGCTCCGCCGATATCGCGAAAGGTATCCGCAGCCCGCCGGATTTCATCCCGCAGGTCATAAATGCCGCGCTTGGTTAATTCCACCCAGAGCCATAAGAGATACGTCCCATCTCCACTACGATCGAATTGAGGATCGGGAACGTCTCCCCACGCATTAAAATTGGCCGGTGAACCATCCGGTGTGCAACGGCGGGGGTACCATCCATTTTCGCAACGTCCGACGTGTTTCCATAACCACTCGGCCGTTCGTACGGCGGTTTTTTGCAAGGAACCGCGTAAGGGCTCTTTCACTTCATCCGATGCCCATAACAGCTGCAAGGCGATATGGGCGATCGATCCCGGGCAGAACCAGTTTTCATATTTGATATCGTGCATGTAGTTCAGGCAACGTTTGTCGCTGGGGATATCCCGGTAGGGTAAGACAAAACCATCGTCTTGAAAGAAACCGCCTTCCAGGGTGTGATACAAAACCGATATTCCTATCGCCCGGAGGCGGGGATTGTTGAAGAATCGCGAGTACCATAATAATTCGTGGGCACCGCCCACGGCGTTTGCCGCCCAGCCCACTCCTTCCATTTCGCCGAATTCGTGCCATTTCGCCGGAATGCCCTCCGGATCGACAAAGGTGGAGGTGGCGCACAGATTTCCCCGATACGTCGTCAGGCAGCGCCGGGTTGTGAATCGGAGGGAATCGTTCATGCTATCCACAATGCTGAAATCCTTGCTGGCTGCTCGATAAAACGAC
>CAZFOX010000875.1:0-2366 GCA_964520565.1 uncultured bacterium
GTTTCAAGGTCTGAAGGGAGATGAAATTCTCGCCTACTACGATGAAACCGGCTTTAAAGACTGGACGCACGCCGAGACCGGAGCCGGCGTTCTCAAAGCCCAGCATCCCGAATTCGAGGTTTGGAATCAAGGAGTTCACGCTCGCAGCGGTGTGGCCTGCGCGGATTGCCATATGCCTTACACCCGCGTGGGAGCGATGAAAATCAGCGACCATCACGTGCGCAGTCCCCTGCTCAACATCAATAATGCCTGCCAAACCTGTCACAAATTTTCCGAAGAAGAACTTTTAGCGAGAGCGGAAACGATTCAGGAAAATTTCACTCATATGCGCGATGTGGCGATGGACGCCCTTATCGAGTTGATCGGCAATATTCAGAAGGCGCGGACGGCGAGTGTTTCCGATGAGATTTTGGCATCTCCCCGCGATTATCAGCGCAAGGCGCAATTTCTGCTCGATTTTATCGAAGCGGAAAACTCCGCCGGTTTTCACGCTCCTCAGGAAACCGCCCGCCTAACGGTTCTGTCGGTTGATTATTCCCGTAAAGGCCAGGTTGCCCTGCGCAATGCATTGGAAAGTGGTGAGATTTTGAAATAATCAAAGTAATCCAGTTGTATCCTGTTTCTCATTGAGAACATAAATCTCAAAGCGTACAATCAACAGAACGGGGTTAAACCCTTTTTCTCAGAGTGGATTGTACGCTTTGACGTTTTTCTATTTTCTCCTATTCTTATTTTGCCGAATGATGATTTATCCGGCATTAATCCGCTTCATTCCTATTTGTTTATTGATTAACCCGATAACAGGAAATCCGATGGCTCTCATTTCAGCGTACGATTTATGCGTGCATCTCACTCAACCTCCACTACTGGAAAAAGCATCCTTGCAGTTGGAAGAAGGTGAAAGAGTTGGACTATTGGGCCGTAACGGCGTGGGAAAATCGACACTCTTGAAACTTCTGGCGGGGGAACATCTTCCATTCCAGGGTGAAATCTCTCGAAAACCAGGTCTTCGAGTTGCCTATCTTCCCCAGGAAGTTCCTCAAGGAATGAATGGACGTGTGTTCGATATAATCCATCAAGGACACTTGAAAAAACGTTCCTTTCCGCAAGATTCTATATCCGAGGAAGAATGGAAGCTTCGCCAGCAGACTGATCGTACGATTTCCCAATTCAAACTCGATCCGGAAGCCGAATTATCTTCTCTGTCTGCCGGGTGGAAACGCCGCGCCTGGCTGGCCCGTGGATTGGTATGCAATCCGGAGGTTCTTCTTCTTGACGAACCCACCAACCACTTGGACATTGAGACCATCGACTGGCTGGAGAAATTCTTGTTGCGTTTTCCCGGAGCGATTCTGTTTGTCACTCACGACCGGATTTTTTTACAGAAAATTTCTACACGTATTCTGGAAATCGAACGTGGAAGTTTATTATCCTGGAACTGTGATTACAAAACCTACCTCAAGAGAAAAGAAGAAGCCCTGGAGAATGAAGAAGTACAACGCGCCAAATTCGATAAGAAACTGGCGCAGGAAGAGGCCTGGCTGCGGCGCAGTCCTAAAGCCCGCCGAACCCGTAATGAGGGGCGCGTTCGCGCTTTGTTAAAATTACGTGATGAACGCCAACGAAGGCGGAACGATCCAGGAACCGTGCGGTTGTTAGTTCAACAGGCGGAGAAATCGGGCGATCTGGTGATCGACGCGCAAAATGTATCCTTTTCATATGGAGAGGAACCGATCGTGCGCGATTTTTCGGCGACGATCATGCGCGGCGATAAAGTCGGCGTCATTGGTCCTAATGGTGTGGGGAAAACCACTCTTCTGAAGATCCTTCTTAAGGAGTTGGAAATCCAATCGGGGACAATCCGGCATGGAACCAAACTGGAGACTGCTTATTTCGATCAATTACGCGATCAATTGGATGACAATAAAAACGCGATCGATAATGTTGGAGGTGGAAACGACCGAGTTACGGTTAATGGACAATCACGCCACATCATTGGTTATCTGAAAGATTTTCTTTTCACACCCGATCGGGCGCACTCTCCAGTACGCATTCTATCGGGGGGAGAGCGAAACCGTGTTCTTTTGGCCAAACTGTTCACCAAACCCGCCAACGTATTGGTTCTGGACGAGCCTACCAACGATCTCGATGCGGAAACATTAGAATTACTAGAAGAGATGCTGGTTGAGTTTTCGGGAACCGTCCTTCTGGTCAGCCACGATCGAGCCTTTCTCAATAATGTGGTAACCAGCACGCTGGCCTTGGAAGGGGATGGCATCGTCAATGAGTACGTCGGTGGATACGACGACTGGTTACGACAACGGAAGCAGGTTCATGAAGAGAACCGGGAAAAGCGGATTCAGGAG
>CAZFOX010000876.1:0-2349 GCA_964520565.1 uncultured bacterium
TGGGAATGGTTGGTTTTCCCTATTCTCTATGGAGCGATGGTCTGTTCGCACCGTCTATATTTCGTACGGTTCTCTCTGCCTCTTTTACCCTGGATATCGATATGGGGAGCGGCGGCGATTCATGCTCTACTCGAACGGATATCCGTTAAACAAAACACTATCATTATCCTGGCAGTGGGACTATTCGCCCTGGCAGCGGTTGAGCCTTGCCTCAAGGACTTACGCAGCAATGAACTTCTGCGGCAAACCGATACCCGGGTGGCTTTTTTACAGTGGCTAAAAACCGAATATGCCCGCCAGGAATTGGTGGCCGTGGATCAGTTTGCGGTTCCCTTGGTATATCGAAACGTGGTGCGGTTTTGGAGCGAGCCATTAGACCCGCGCATTCTCTATATCGACCGGCTTGCATCCAACGAATTGGATCGATTGCACTCGCTCAGCCAGCCAGTGGGAATCATCGCCGTCAGTGATTTTGCCACGTTGCCTGGAATCCTGCCGGACTCGTATCTGGAGCGGCGGGATGCTTTACGCCGCTTTGCGGGTGAAAACGATGCGATCCGAATTTTTCAGCCGTTTCGAGCGGGTTGGGTACCCAAGCCCTTAGATGCGGAAGACGCTTACAGTCCGTTTCGAGGATTGTGGAAACGAGAACGTCCGGGAGCGACGATCGAAGTGTTTGAAAACAATAGGATGCGATAGTGAATGAAAAAATTGCTCCACTGCGTTCGCAATGACAGGAACGAGAGTTGGACAGGAACGAGAGTTGGATGAAAAAGGGGGCGATCGATTTTTCGACCGCCCCCTTTCCGGTAAGCTGTTTGGATTGGAAAGTCAGGAGAGCCAATCCCCGCACGTTCGATCCCGGTGAATCGAACCTCCGCGATCGAAATCGTGACTGTTTGCTCCTCTGGCTAAGAAATCCGTTACCTGAAGAGGCGCGTTCTGGGAAGCGCAGTCAAGTTTTTCGGCGCGAGGCGCCGATGTATATCCCATTCGCGCGAAACGTCTCCGTTACGTAACCGTATTTCCGAAAAGGCCGGGTGGGGAAATCTAACCCTCCTCACCTCCGCAGCCACCTGCGCTGATCAGACTACTTGGACTACAACAATAAGCCGTACTGTCACATTGCATAGATGGACCACCTCCTTTCCGCGCTATCCTCAATGTATTGTTTTTTGGAGAATTGTCAAGATAAAATCATATTCGATAGTGCCGCGCCCTGGCTCTCTCCTGCCGAAATCGTTCCAAAAACCGAATACATTACCGGCCGATTCCCGCTTCAATCTGCTGGATAGTCGTATCGTTCAATTGGATATTTCGTGCGTTCGCACGCTCCAGGACCGATTTCGCACGTTCGAATTCACCCAACTGGCAATACATCTGCGCCAGGGCATCGTACGGAGAGGCCAGGCTGGAATTACGTGTTATTTCCTCTTCGTATTCGAGGGCGGCGCGATCGTATTTCTTCTGCATTCGGAAAATCATCCCCAAATTGTAATGGGCATAGGGATAATCGGGATCGGATTGAAGGATGATTCGATACTGCGCCGCCGCTTCATCGAACCGGCCGACGCGAGACAGGCAATACCCCAGTTGTAGAACGCCCTGTAGAAAATCCGGTTTCAGATCGACGGCCCGCTGATACTCCACGATGGCTTCATCAATCCGATTCCGATTCATCAATCCCATTGCGTAATTATAATGATAGTAATGATTGTCGGGATTGAGTTTGATCGCGGTATGAAACGCCTCGCTGCCTTCGTCCCATCGTTGTAATTCGTTCAACGAGATTCCCAGACTGGCGTACAATACCGGATCGTCCCGGTCGAGCGCCAACGCCTGTTTCAAGATTTCCACCGCCCGCTCGGGCTGTTTGTCGATTGTGAGACTCTCGGCAAGCAGCAGATGGACATTCTTGTTTTTTGGGTTGGCCTTCAGGGCTTTTTCCAAATACTCGACGGCTTTTTTATGATTCCCTTTCTTACGTTCCTGCAGACCCAGATTGAGATAAAACATCGAGGAGAAGGAAGCGTTACTCTCGATCTGTTCGAGGAAAAACCGGTCGCTTTCGTTGAATTCTTTTTTTTGCGCGTAGGCGATCCCCAGATTCCGCCACGCCAACTTGTTATTTTTGTCGAGTTGAACCGCACGGATGCCGATCTCGACTGCTGTATCGGCGTTATTCGTCCGGGCCAGAAGTTCGCACACGGCGGCGCATACATTCGCGTCATTGCCCAGAACGCGGTAAACGCCGTCGGCTTTCTTCACCGCGTCAGCATACCGGTTCTCATCCATCAGAGCCAACATGGCTTCCAATTGGATCACCGGATCGCTGGCCCCGATACGTTC
>CAZFOX010000877.1:0-2342 GCA_964520565.1 uncultured bacterium
AGGAAAATGGTATGATCTTCATCCGGGTGATCGACAATGGAACGGGGATTCGCAGCGAAGATATGCCGCATATCTTTGAGCCGTTCTTCACCACGAAAACCGTAGGTAAGGGAACCGGTCTCGGTCTTTATGTTTCTTATAACGCCATCCGCGATTTGGGTGGCCGCCTGGAAATCGAAAGTGGATACGGCGTCGGAACCCGGGCAACCATCTGGCTGCCGATTCTCGGAGAAGAAAACACGAGCGCGGACGAGACGTAATGGACGAAACGGGAACGATCCTCTTGGTGGACGATGATGCCGTCTTTCGTCAGACGGTTTGCCGCGCCTTGCAACGCCGGGGATTCGCCGTTCTCGAAGCGGAAAACGGCGAACGGGCGTTATCCGCAGGAGGGCTGGCCGAATGCAACGCCGCCTTGATCGATCTCCGTATGCCCGGCATGGACGGATTGGAATTACTCAAGCGCCTTCGCGAGCAGTACGACGATCTTCCCGTCATCGTCTTGACCGGACATGGTTCCATTGCGACCGCCATTGACGCCATCAAACTCGGCGCTTTTCATTATCTGACTAAACCCTGCGATATTCCCGAGGTGGAAATCTACCTGGGGAAAGCCATCCAACAGCATCGCATCGAACGTGAAAATCGTTACTTGCGCTCGGCCATGGAACGTGCACACACTTCGTGTGGATTGATTGGACATACTCCGGTCATTCAAAATATTCTGACTCTCATCGAACGCATGCGCGATGCCGATGCACCCGTCTTGATCTCCGGCGAAAGCGGAACCGGCAAAGAACTGGTCGCCCAGGCGCTTCACTACCAGGGAAAACGGAAAGAGTATCCCTTCATCGCCATCAACTGCGCCACTCTTAAGCCCGAACTTCTGGAAAACGAACTCTTCGGCCACGTCTCCGGCGCTTTCACTGGAGCCGTCAAACGCAAAGAGGGTCTCTTCGCGGCTGCCGATGGGGGAACTCTTTTCATCGATGAAATCGCCGATATGAATCCCGGCGTACAGGCCAGCCTTCTGCGCGTAATCGAAACCGGAGTCTTCCGCCCTCTCGGTTCCACCCGGGAACAACGCACGAATGTTCGTATTCTCGCCGCTGTCAACCGCGACCTGGCCGGCGAAGTCGCCGCCGGCCGTTTCCGCCAGGACTTATTCTTCCGGCTGAGCGTTCTGGTGATCCAGATACCGCCTTTGCGTGAACGAATCGCAGACATTCCGTTGTTGGTTGAGGAATATCTTCGCCGAACGCATGCCTTCCAAAAAGGATTCCGTTTCGATCCCGATGCTGTCCGAATTCTCCAAACCTACTCCTGGCCCGGTAACGTCCGCGAATTATTCAATATCTGTGAACGCGCCATCCTTCTCTCCAACGAAACCACTATCTCTCCGGCAACTGTTCAATCCCTGCTGGCCACGGGAACCATCCTGCATACTGCTCCCCCTGCTTCTCTCTCTCCTTCCGAGGATTACGAATCGATTGCCCTGGACGATATGGAAAAAACGCACATCAAAAGAACGCTCGAACGAACCGGTTTCAACGTTTCGCAGACCGCCGATCTCTTAAAAATCGACCGCCGAACCCTGCAACGGAAAATGATGAAATACGGTTTGCGCGAATCCTGAATTCATCTATAACATTCTGAAAAGACACCAAAAATGAAAACGTCCAAGACGGGTCTCCTGTCTTGGACGCTCGCTGATACTTGTTCGTTTTTGGTGATTAAGTCTTAATGCGCTACCGATTGCCGACGGAATGGATTCAGGCGCGATAGCGAAGAAAAGATACTTTCTTTTCTCTCTTCCCGTACTTGAAATGCAGCTTCGATCGCTCGCGCCAGATGGTGGGGATCCAGAGGCCGGTTCAGTACATGGGATACTTTATACCGTTCCACTTTTTTGGCTTCTTCCTCGCTCAGAGAGGAATAGAGCAGTACGATCCTGGAAGGACTGACGATCTCTCGCAGTAGCCAGGCAATGTAACTGGGCTCCGGCACGGAATCCGACTGGCCAATGACGCAAATGGCGGTTGTTCCCGCCTGAGCGATTCGATACAAATCCATCTCGTCGTCCACGGCATTCCAATCGCCATTGCCATGCGCGCATATCTTTTCCAAAACTGCTTGTTCCTGGGGTTGGAGTCCAAGAGACAATACTTGAAATGCTTTTTCTCGAGGTGCGATCATAACTCACTCTCCTGACTGCCTACTCTCCTCATTTGCCAATTCAACTCCATTCCATTTACCACTTACCACAACATCTGTTTCCGTATAGAAAATAACACAACGGACATTCAAGTGTCTGTACGTTTTGAAAAAAAATGGAGTGTGGA
>CAZFOX010000878.1:0-2339 GCA_964520565.1 uncultured bacterium
AGACGTTCAGGTGGTGGGATTACGGAAAAAACTGGGTGAGTGCGGAAAATATATTGAAACGGTTCGTGGCGTGGGATACCGTTTCCGAGATTAAATAGGATCGTGCGATTGTGTTCCAAAAACGGCTGATCTGGCAACTCTATCCGTCCTACCTTCTGATCACGATTCTTTCCTTAGCGGCGGTGACTTGGTATTCATCCAGCGCGATGCGGTCTCTGTATTTGGAAACACTGAAGGAATATCTGGTCATTCGTGCACGTGTAATCGAAGAGAGAATCCAGCGGGATCAGATACCGATGACAGTGGATTCTATCGATCCCATATGCAAATCGATGGGAGAAGTGTTGGATTGCCGTATCACGGTCGTTTTGCCAACCGGGCAAGTCATCGGTGAATCGGATGAAGATCCGACAAAAATGGAAAATCATAGAGAACGACCTGAAATCAAAGAGGCTTTTCAAGACCGTATTGGCAATGAAACACGATATAGTCACACTGTTCAACAGAATATGATTTATATCGCCGTTCCTTATAAAGGGGAACATGGGGAGGTAGACGCGGTTATTCGTGTATCTTTATCGGCTCATGCGATTAATAACACCCTGGGTGGTGTCTATTTACACATCCTTTGGGGTGGTCTGGTAGTCCTGCTGATTGCGGCAGCGATTTGTTTTTGGGTGTCTCATCAAATCAGCCGCCCATTACAGCAGTTGAAAGAAGGGGCAGACCGGTTTGCGCGGGGCGATTTAAAAATGCGCCTGATCGTACCCGAATCGGAAGAGATCGCTCATGTGGCCGAAGCCATGAACGAGATGGCCGAGCAATTGGATAACCGAATCCGAACGATTACTCGGCAACGCAAACAGCAGGAAGCCATATTCGCCAGTATGGTGGAAGGAGTACTGGCGGTCGATATGGAAAAACGCCTGATCAGTATGAATCAGGCGGCGGCGAAACTATTGAATGTGGCAGACTATCAAAAAGAGGGAAAGCATATTTCGGAAATCATTGACGATCCGGATATTTATCAATTGATCGACCAGTCGCTGGCCAGCGAAGGAACGATGGAAGCGGAAATCGTATTGGGCGAGAAAGAGAAACAATTCCTTCAGGCTCACGGTGCCGCGTTGTTCGATTTTGAAGGGTGTCATATCGGATCCGTGATCGTGCTGCATAATATCACCACGTTGCGGCGGCTGGAGAACATGCGGCGGGATTTTGTGGCCAACGTATCGCATGAATTGAAAACGCCGATTACCTCCATTAAGGGATTTGTCGAAACTCTCATGGATGGAGCCTTAAACGATTCGGAAGATGCAATGCGGTTTTTAGAAATCATCGCCCGGCAGGCAGACCGGTTGCATGCTATCATTGAAGACCTACTCAGTCTCTCCCGTATCGAGCAGGATGAGAGCAAAGGGAGCATTCCTCTCGAACCTTTTTCCACCCGCGCCTTACTCAATAATGTTGTGGAATGTTGTAAACTTCCGGCTTCCGATAAGAAGATCACGCTGGAAATCTTCTGTGAGGAAGATATTTTTATCCAAATCAATCCACCTCTGTTGGAACAGGCTTTGGTGAATTTGGTCGACAACGCCATTAAATACAGCGAAGAAGGCAGCGCTGTCCGGTTGAAGGCCGTTCGCGTTCCCAATCGATTGGCGATTCATGTGCAGGATTGGGGATGCGGGATCGAGGAAGAATATCTATCGAGAATATTCGAACGGTTTTACCGGGTGGATAAAGCTCGCAGCCGCAAATTGGGGGGAACCGGATTGGGTCTGGCGATCGTTAAGCATATCGTTCATGCCCATGGAGGGCAGGTCACGGTCTCTAGCGAAATGGGAGTGGGAAGCGTTTTTACGATTCTTTTGCCCCTTGAAGCCAGAACGTCATGAGATACGCTTCCTTTTGAAACGAATCTCATCGGATGAACGAAAAATCGCCTCCCTGTTTCCGTCTGGTTCCTCATCGGGCATTCCCTCCATATGCTTACGTTCCCGGTTTGTCTCCCCATCCCACTCATAATCCACTGGGGCATAGTTACAATCGTCCGGTGGTTGAGATAGAAGCTCCCGATCCGGATTCTTGGAATAGTAACGAACATTATTTATATGGAGTCGATCTTTTCAATCACGGATACTATTGGGAGGCTCATGAGGTGTGGGAAGATTTATGGAATGCGGATGGGAGAATCGGTCTGCCGTCCGCTTTTTTGAAGGGTTTGATTAAACTAGCTGCCGCCGGAGTGAAAGTGCGGGAAGGAATCCTGCAAGGCGCTCAAACGCACGCACTGGGTGCAGCGAGATTGTTTGAATGGACTCGCGATAAATTGGGCC
>CAZFOX010000879.1:0-2333 GCA_964520565.1 uncultured bacterium
CGGCGAGTTCGCGTTGTTTAGCATCGGTCCGGATGGGGTGATCGGCATTCCCGCCAACACCGGCGCGGATTCGCGCGGACTTCCGTACGATGCCTCCAACGGCCTGGTCAGTGGAGGCGATATCGTGCAACGGGGTTAATCGGGCGATCAACGCACGTTATGGCGGTTGGATAGAATGCGGGCCTGCATGGAATATTTCCGACAGGCCCGTTGATTTTCTTGCTTGGATACAGGCGCTTACGCAAAAAGCGCGCGCGCACTCGCCAGGCGGTCGACGATCTTCAGCCCGTTCGGGCAGATTTCTTCACATTTCCGGCAATCGCCGCAGCTGTCGCTCCATCGCTGGCCGGGAGCGAGTTCCCGATAGGTTTCCAATGCTGTCTGCCGGTCGCCCATCTGTCCAAAATAGTAATCCTTACAGCGGATGACGGTGGAAATCTCGATGCATTCCGGGCACTCGCCTTCGCACTCGCCACACATTCCACATATCCGGGATCGATTGGCGTTGGCATAACGGTAGAGTTGCATCTGCTCCCGGCTGGTCAAAACCTCGCCGACGGCCTTCTTGTATGCGTCGAACATTTCAAAGGAGCCGATTCCCTTCACGATGGTGGTGATCGCCGGATTGGCCAGCAGTTTTTTCAGGTAGGCGCACTGCTGATCGAGGCTTTCCTGGCCCCCCATGGTCTTCATGGCCATGACGCCGGTCTTCTTCTCGTGGGCTTTCCGCAACACTTCTTCCAGAACGCCCAGGGCATTCATGTTCAGAACCGGATTTAGCAGCGTAAACATGCCACTCTCCAACGCCGCGCCGCAGGCTTTGAGATTCTTGTCGTGGTTGGTATGCCCGGCGTAACGGATCTTCCCCATCGCCTTCAGTTTTTCGAACCACTCCTTGATGCGTGGATCGCTGGCCGATTGCTCGTCGTGCCGGTTGAACATAAAGAAATCGACGTAATCGGTATTCAGTACCTTCAACCATTCGTCAATCTTATCAAATCGTCCATTGACATAATCGTCTTCGCTGAAGAAATTATCTTTAAGAGCGATATAGACCTTATCGCGCTTCGTCTTCATGACCTTGCCCAAATCGACGATGGATCGGCCGCCCAGATACGAATTGGATATATGCACCAGATTGACGCCCTGGTCGATGCCGTATTCATGCACACCCGGCTCGTTGACCAAGCCGCCCAGGCTGATTACGGAAATATACATATCCGTATCGCCCAATCGGCGGTACCGCATATCGGGCTGGTAATTCAAGATTTTCTTCGGATCGGGTTTTTCGTCTTGTGCCACAGCCGTCAAACCAAAACCGGCTACCGCAGCGGCAGAGGTTCCGCTTTGCAGAAATGCCCGTCGGCTGAGACGAATTGAATTATTCGACATGAGTTTTCCTCCTGAACCATTCAGTGTCCATTTTTAAAGTAACTCACTTTATCGTGCATTAGTCGCGTAAGCAACAAAAAAATGTTCAAATTCCACAAAAAAACGATTATGAATATCTTTATTAATAATGTTTGGAATCTGCTTCTTCGGTGAGGGTTTTCCACAATCTTCCAGGGCGGAAAATTCACCGCCCTTGGCACTCGCCCTTTCACTTTCAGGAATACCGAACGATCTTATCCGCCGCCCGGTGTCCGCTGACTACCGCTCCTTCGATGGTTGCGGGAAGGCCGGTGTTCGTCCAATCTCCCGCCAGTAACAGGTTATCGAAATCTGTCTGTGCAGAGAGACGTTTTATAACGTTTTGAGGTGTGGCCGAAAAGGTGGCGCGAGGTTCCCAGAAAACCGTGGCGTGAGAGGGAAGCGTTTTTCTGCATTCGGGATAAACGCGCCGAACGTCCTCAATCGCCTTCCCGATTAAATCATCGCGGCTGAGTCCCTGATATCGCCGAGCCGCGCTGACGATCAGGCAGGCGCAGTGCGATCGATGTTCGCCCGGTTGCATGAAATTGGCGCGATGGAATATCCACTCGTATGTACAATCCTGCAGGCAGCAGAACGGTTCGTTCGACAGGGGCTCGTCATACCAGAGATAAACGCTGAGAATGGGCGATTCTCCCAGAACGGGAACCGGGATGCGTTCTTCCAGTCCCGAATTGCGGATCAGTCTGGCGAGGGCGGGCGCTGGAACCGCCGCCACGCATGCGCCGCATTCGATCCGTTCGCCGGACGAGAGAACCACCGCCTTAATTCGGTTCCCCTCTGTTTCCAGTCGTTCGGCGCGGGATTCCAGCCGAACGCGTCCCCCGCGTTGTTCCAGGTATTCCACCGCTCGTTCGCCGTGCAGTTTTTGCAGAGGAACGGCGGCCAGCGCCAGGCGCGAA
>CAZFOX010000880.1:0-2327 GCA_964520565.1 uncultured bacterium
AACGATCCACCGGATCGGCGATTGGGTTTTACAAGCCAAGACGATTCGGAAGATAGCTAACAGGAAAAACAGGCAGATAGTTATGAAATTCAGCCAGACCGTATAGGGAAGTATATTATCGGGCAGTTCAAAACCGATGGATAAAATAAGTGAGAATGAGGCTAGGATACAGGTAGCCGCGAGTAAATAACGATATAGAGAATGTATACCTGATCGTTTATTGGATTGAATGTGAATATCCAACCAATCCGGGCGATTGTGTTTCGCATTTTGCATGATGAGAAAGGATGGAATCAGAGGTGCTAGAAATCAAGATGTGTATTGGGGATTGCTCGATCAATTCCCCTTTTTAGAAATCCTATCCTGAATATGATTCTTCATTGCTTCGATGAAATAGTAAGGTATTGGTGAAAGACAACGGGTTTGACCCAGGGGTTGGTGTTTTTCATCCCCATGAAAATCAGATCCCCCTGTGACGAAAAGATGGAGTTCTTCGGCGATTTGGACGTATAACCGGGCATGGTCGCAGATACAATCGCCGTGATACGCTTCCACGCCATCGAAAGAGGCGGTGGATTGCAGACGGTGGATTTCTGCGAGAGTGTTCGTTATATTCCCCATGCGGAGCAGGCCGGGATGAGCCAGAACCGCCAGGCCGCCCGCTTGATGGATTTGCAGCACGGCCTCTTTAGCGCTATAAACTTCTTTAGGGAAATACGCCCGGGCTCCCTGACCGATGAAACGGTGAAAAGCTTCCTGGCGGGTTTGGACGTAACCCCGCTTAACCATCGCTTCCGCGATATGGGGGCGGTTAATGACCTCTCCTCCCGCCAGAGCGGTGATCTCTTCCATATCCAATGGATATCCCATCTCGCGCAGACGTTCCAGGATCATTGGATTGCGCCGGTTTCTGGAATCGACATAATCTTTCAGAAAACGTTGAAAGCCTTCATTGTGAACGTCTATAAAATATCCGAGAATATGCAAACAACCCGAGGGATGCTCTGCGCTGATTTCCACACCGGGGATCACTTCGATTCCATACTCCTGTCCCCATTCCATCGCGGATTCGATACCGGCTATGGTATCGTGATCGGTCAAGGCGATAGCCGATAAACCAGCTTCTGCAGCGAGCTGAAATAACGCCTGTGGAGAATAGCATCCATCTGAAAAGTGGGTCTGAGTATGGAGATCGATGGAAGCGGCTTGCATATTCGTTCCAATTAAGAAAGTATCGATAGAATAAGGCGGAGTTTCTTCCACAACAAACTCCGCCAATTGTAATCAAGATGGCTTCCCGGTGCCAGTGCGGTACTACCATTCGATATAACCTAATTCCCGCAGTTTAGACAGGATTTTTTCGGCGCTTTCTTCTGGAGTTTCTCGATCGGTATTGCATGTAACTTCTGGATTCACGGGGGGTTCGTATGGATCGTCGATCCCCGTGAACACTTTAATTTCACCGGCTCGCGCTTTCTTATAGAGTCCTTTTGGATCGCGGGACTCGCAGACCTCCAATGGTGCGTTTACATACACCTCCACAAAATTCCCGATCAGTGTCCGGTTCTCATCCCGCACAGCCCGGTAGGGTGAAATCGCTGCAGTGATTGCTACTACATCATTGCGGGTTAATAAGTGGCAAACAAATCCGATACGGCGGATATTAATATCGCGGTCTTCCTTGGAAAATCCCAATCCCTTGCTCAGATTAGTTCGAATAACATCCCCATCCAATATTTCGTGTTTGATTCCTCTTTTGGTGAATTCGCGGTGGATGATTTCACTGATTGTGCTTTTTCCCGATCCTGATAGTCCGGTGAACCATAGTGTAAAGCCTTTATATGCGCATTTTTTATCGGCTAAGGGGAACTGAGGTGATGTCTTTTTTTGAACCATAATCATGAAAATATTCGTCCTTTCATAATAATCTTATATTGTTTAGTAAAATTATACGTATATATTTTATATAGATGTTTCAAAGAAACAAGGAATCAGGTAGAATGAAAGGAATATTTATAACTTCTGAGGATATAAATTGACTAGCCAAGGATAATTGAAATTCAAGTATCTGCGAATTCCTTCAAGGGTCTATCAAGGATTCTAGGAGATAAACTCGCAGAATCGCCATGCTTGAATATAATTTAATTAAAATCAAATAGTTATATGTGGTACATGGGAGAATTCATACTAGATCGTCTTCGGATGAGTTCTTCAAATGATGTGTTGCTAATAACATTTTCAATGGCTCTTCGAACATCGTGCCATACCGAGGTCATGACGCAACTTCCCTTATGGGGACAATCGTCATTGGAGGATTCCATGGCAGG
>CAZFOX010000881.1:0-2319 GCA_964520565.1 uncultured bacterium
GGGAATACGGGGCGGAAATCGCTTTTGTCGACTCGCAGATCGGAAGATTGCTCGAAACGCTGAAGCGATTGCGAATCGATGAGAATACCGCGATTATCGTGACGGCGGATCATGGTGAAAACCTCGGAGAACGGGATATCTATTTCGATCATTGGACTATGTTCGATACCGATATTCATGTTCCTTTGATTGTATGGTTCCCTAGCCAATTTCCTCGCGGAATGAGGATCGGCTCGCCGGTCGCTCATATCGATATTGCACCCACGGTTCTGGATATAATTGGCGAAGGCGCTAATCCGATGGCCAACGCCGTGTTTGATGGAATATCTCTGCGGCCTTATTGGGAAAATCCTAAAGAGATCCAAGATAGGATCGTCGTCTCGCATGGGCTTTTATATACGGAAATCGCCGGTATGGATGGACGTTTTAAGGTAATCTGGGAACTGAGAGATGCCTTATATCACGATAAATTCAACCTAAAAATGGATCGTGTATCGATATACGATCGGAAAAACGATCCCGGCGAATTATCGCCAATTTCTGTATTCTATTGGGGAGATCGTGCCGAACGGCAGACTTTTTCTCGAAAATTGAGAGAGGCAGTCCTCTCGATTCAGGATGAAGATAAATCCCGTTTGGAAGAAAAACAACTCTATACGAAATTGTTCTGGATTCGGCCCTGGATCGCCAATAAAGTAGTCCCTACGCAGGAAGAACTTACGGTCTGGCTTCAGGAGGGTGTGGATGGAATTCCTCTTGCCGAAAGCTATCTGGAGGATTCGGAATTTATTCCATCCATTTGCCGAATTCTAAGTCGCTTGAAAGAAGAAGTGAATCCCCCCTCGTTAGAAGAACGATTGAAGGATGTTGTCGATACCCGCGTTCTATCCGATTCCCAGATATACAGCGGCCCATCCACGGATGAAAATATCAAAGAATTTCTACGTAGCCTTGGATACCGCTAGAGGGGCTTTCCTTGGACGTTCAGGCAGTGGTTTTCAAGTACGATTCATTTGCCTGTTTAAGGAAAACACGATATATTTCCTCCGTCAAACATTAGTAGATAGATCGTCAATGGGTCGGACGGTTCCAGTTTACTTTTTCCGATAGAGTATCAGGGTTGAAAAGGATTGCTTCGGCATGCGATTCGTGAGTATTTATAGTATTATCGCGCTTTTTTTGTTGGCAGGTGTTCGTGTGTCGTCTGGCGACAATGGCATCGCCCAGGGATTTTATTCCAATCCGGAACGAATTTCCGACGTTCCCGAAGTACAATCCTATCCCATTTCTCTCACCGCCAAGGGAACAGTGGCCGAAATCACTGTGCACATCGATGTCGAGCACTTCAATTTACTCAATGTCGATATCCGGCTATCCCATAATGGAATGACCGTGATTCTCTTTTCTGGAAGGCAAAGCCGTATCCCATTCGGCGCGGCGGGAATTCAGGCGACCTACGACGATCCCGATCCAACCGTGACGAATCTGGGGGTGTTTGCCGGAATGGAAGCCAACGGGATTTGGTCTTTGGAAATTGTGGATTCCGCTCCCGGCGATGGTGTGGGGGGAACCATGAAATCGTGGGGAATTGAAATTGATTTGGCGAAATTCGCTTACTTTGAAATCGAGGGGGCGGGGCGTCGATCCCTGAAATTGCAAACCGATGGTTATGGCAGTTTTGGTAACAAAAGTTTTGGCGTGACTCCTCTGGGCGCTTATTGCCAGCCCGAATCGTCCATTGTGGGGAATACGGTTTTCTCTTCCGCTTTGTTCCTGCATTCAGAAAAATCCGGCGACCGGCGATATTTGTCATCCCTGGATAGTTTCCCTGGCAATCGCCTTCCATCGATCCCCGTGTCGCGAAGAACCACGGGAGAATGGGAAAGTTGGTTTTCACTGGGACCTGTCGAGGCATCGCTGATTCAAAAAATGGATCGATATAGCACTCAACAAGGCACAATTGTTTTCCGCCTTTTACAGGAATACGAATTTTTCAATCGTGAAGCCGATCCACAACCCATCGGGATTACACGTTACATTAATCCCAAGTTTCAATTTAACATAAATCCAAACGATGAGGTCGATATAAAAAATTACCTCTACAGAAAGATATGGTTGGAAGACGGGAATTTGAAAAAATCGCCGGAATTGTATGTTTTCGATAGAATTGAGTCGGGGACGACTACCAAAACGCCGTTTGTTAGTATAGGTTTTCGCGCCATTGCAGAGGCCACACCGGTATTCCGGGTGGATGATTTTTACCGGTCCGGGGAACTGCAATTCGATGAAAAACTCCTTTCGGAGGGATGGGGATTTTTC
>CAZFOX010000882.1:0-2298 GCA_964520565.1 uncultured bacterium
AATTCGTCCTTATGTTCTTTTGCATAGCTCCACCCATGCCATATTTCATTTCGTTCTCCGTTATTAGCTGATTCGACATTCAAGACTGTATAATTTCCTGACATATACTCTCGTTTATGTTGTTGAAAACGTCTTTTCATTGAATTCGTATGACCTGCTAACCGTAGAATATAACCATCTTTATACTCAAACGTAAACAAATAAACACCAGCAATATTAGGTATCGGAGCAAGATTGTTTTTTTGCTCAAATCCAGGCCATGAAAATGGTCCTTGCCACAATAAATCTACTGTTTCAATTAGAGAAGTATCTCTAACTCTGTTAAAACTCCAAAATTTTGGCAATGTTTCTTTCATTATTTATAGTATCTCCAGGTTTCAATGGAGGATACCGGAGGGAATTGTCCAGTGTAGCGTTGTTTCTCGATGGAGAGCACTTCGATCGGGCGGATGGGTTCGCGGTTTTTATCGAGCGTATATACCTCGGCGCGGTAGGGGTAATCCTCGGTGAGCACGGATATCCCATAAACGTCGCCCAGCGGAGAATCAAACAATATCCAATACTTTTCGTTCCAGTTGTGGTGCTCCGCCGAGTAAACCAGTTTCCAGTAATTTGTCTGGATCGCGTTTCCTTCGTGGATATCCACGATCGCATAAACCAACTTCGCCGGGCCGGTTCCCGCCAGGGCGGGCTGCCAGCGCTGATAGAGTTGGATGGATTGGTTGCCCTCCAAATCCAGTTCCACCCGATACAGGGGAAGGCTGGCGTAACTCGTAGAAGCAAATCGAAGAAAGATGAATTGGTAAAGTGTGCGGATTTGCCCCAGCATATAGAGTTCGCGCGAGAGAAACGGTTCGTCGAAGATTTGTTCCACCGGATCGGGTTGGCCGCCAGTCAGATTGCATCCCAGATTATCGATGAACAGGGAAACGGTCGTTCCATCGGCGTCGAAATTCTGCTCAAAACGAAAATTGGCGGTTCCAGGATTCCCTGTGGCAATCTCGACTTTCATGATGCCTGCATCCAACGGTTGAGCGATTTTCCGGGCGGGGCCGAATTCGAAACGCCGGATCAGATCCAACGGATATTCCCCCGCCGCCAGAGGAATGGCGTGAACGCCGGATTGAAACTCGATAACGGATAGCAAATCGTATTCATCCTGAAGCGATCGCCCTTCCTGAAAAACACCGGCGACAGAAGTCCCTTCAGGAATTCGCAGATAAAAAGACGGGGCGAATTCCGCCGTACATGAAAAGACGAGTAACAGAAAAATGATGGTTCGATAAGATGTCATAATGAATTAAACACCGGCCTCAACTAATACAGTTCCCACTGATGGATCGGTGTGTATGTGGGATTCTTCAGCAGACGCGCTATGTAGGTATAAGTGAACATTTCGTTGGCTGCGGAAGTCGGATCGCCGTAGGGGACGTTGTTTGTCTCCGCGATCGCGATGATGAGGCTATCGTTCATGGCGATGCGGGATTGTTTGGTGCGTCCCGGCCCCAGAATCGGATCGATTTCGTCCACATCGGTGTTATTGCCGATCTGGAACAAGCAGAATGAAGGCGTCAACGGTTCAAGATCGGCGTTAAACATACGAGCCAGGACTTCCCAGCGGTCTTTCTGAAAACGCGTCCAGGCTTGATCCTGCCACATAACAATGACGTTTCCGGCAGAATCGACACCCAGGTCGGCGTTGTGTTCGAACGTGCTCCAGGACTCGGTGAACTGGACGGTTTTGATAACTGAAAGACCTTCTTGTCCCACATGGATGGTAGTTAAAAATCCGGCGCGATGAATCCCCCAGTGGGTGATATATAGTGTATTTCCCACCGCTTCCAGGCCGTTGGGATCGCCCCGGTTTCCTCCCTCGCCGCCCAATTCGGGAATATCGACCGATGGATAAATCCGCCCCGAACCGCCGCCGAGTTCGTTCCCGTCGTTATCGTAGGCTACGATGGTCGGTCCCGTGACTCCGTCGGAATAACGAATAGCGAACCACCCGTCGCCCGATGTCAGCCCAAAGCGATTCTGGGAATCTTTTGTTGTATCGCTGCTGACGGCGAACGGGCCTTTTACGACCCTACCATCCGGCGCAAGGATGACCGCGCCGACGATATGACCGGGACGAGTGCGATTGTAGAGCGCTGCCTTCTTCGTGCCGGTCTGCCGGTCTTCGTAATTCACGACGATGTTGCCGTTGGAGAGAAATCGTACCATACCGCCGCGGATGAGTCCCGGTTCGGACATATAGTCTCCATAGGGATTGATCAGCGGAGTTTGTGGGATTCCATC
>CAZFOX010000883.1:0-2294 GCA_964520565.1 uncultured bacterium
TTCCATCGAATTTCCAGTTGGTTGAGTGGATCGTTGGCATTGATGGATACTTCGTTCGGCGTCATGGGCGGCGTTCGGTCGACGGGTGTGGCCGTCGCCATCGATGAACTGATGGTTCCTTCGTGATTCAGCATGTCGAGGGCGGAGACCTTATAATAATATGTAACGCCGTTCTTCGGCCCGGAGATACTAATCCCATTTACCGTACGGGGTATTGGATTGCCGTATTCATCCCAAACCGTGTAATCGACGTATCCGCTGGATATGGGGATGGTAACTCCCTGTAAATCGTGTGTGAAGCGGGCGGGAAGAGTCGCATCGTTGATCCGCAACGGCGCGGTGAACGCCGCGTTTGTTGCGCGGTAGATAAGGTAACCCGCCGCATTGGCAACATCGCTCCACAATACGAGAATCTTGCTGTCATCCGCAATGGCGTCCACGGTGGATGGGGACGGCAACTTGACCGGCGATCCGGCGGTGATGGAGGCGTCGGAAACCAGTATAACTTCCTTTTCGGTTCTGTAATCGATGCCGCGGAGTTCGTAATAATAGGTCGTTCCTGCGCTTACTGTCTCGTCCTTAAATCCCTGCCCGGCGATAATGGCAATTTTCCAGTTGCCGCGCGCCAGCATCTGTAAGCGTTCCCACGGGGTGGTATCGCGAATGATGTCAGAAATGGCGCAGGGATCGTAGGGAGCGTCTTCTGTGCCAAGCAGGTTGGCGATCCGGTTCCAATCGGCACTGCCCTGGGGAATCCAGGTTTTGATTTCATCGCAATTGCCCAATACCGATATAGGAATCTTGCCGTTCAAGGGTTCGCTAGGGTATTTCTCAAGAGGAT
Source organism: uncultured bacterium (assembly GCA_964520565.1). GTDB lineage: Bacteria > Hinthialibacterota > Hinthialibacteria > Hinthialibacterales > Hinthialibacteraceae > CAZFOX01. The sequence goes on from CAZFOX010000883.1 coordinate 842, forward strand.
TACTTTTTCGATACAAGTTATATTCCGTGTATTCCGATCCCGGCCAGGTTATTACCACGTATGCTTTACTCAATCTCGGCAAGGCGCTATTGGTGGCCAAATTCAGTTTCATCTTTGAGAGTTCGAATTCGCCGCGCTGCGCGTATCCATTCGATGTCAGCGCGAGGAAGGGCACGGCGATAATCAGTAAACGGATGAAGGTTCGCATGGGAATCGCTCCTCCAGGATTGTTTTATCGATCCGGGTTGTTTAATAAATATAGAAACCGTCAGTTTTATTCAGGCCGCAATGAACGTCCACGCTGCCACAGAATACCCATAGCACACAGGCTTCGAGTCCAACCGATCCTTCGAATCCCGGCGGCAATCCAATCAGGACTTGAAGGTTGGCGTAGGCGCTGGCGGAGACCAGGCCTCCCAGAATCTCACCCCAGATGCGTACGCCCAGATTCCCGACCACATCGGGCAGGCCGGTGACTAATGTGGCGGCGCTTTCCAGGGGACTGTTGGTTCCAACGTCCAAAAATGCCCCCAGGCCAACGTATACTTCGTATCCGCCGGACACAATGTAGAGGTTGACGCTGGCGCTTTGGCGGACGTATCCATAAATGCCCGTCAACCGGTCTGGAAGCAGGTTCGGATTCAACGAGAAATGTCCTCCCGCATCCGCCAAAACCCAGGCCCGGTCTTTGGGCGCATTGAGGCCGATATAAAAACCACCTTCGTTGGCGCTGCTGCCAATGGAACTGACCACTTCCACCGCCAGGCGTCCTTGTAAAGACTGATACGAATCGCCGCTGACCGGAGCACCCAGATGCCATTCCAAACGCCCGTCGGCTCGTAATCCGCCTCCGAATAGAGAATTGGTTTCGATACTCCCCTCGATTTCACCTTCCACATAGGCGTCATCGCGATTGACGGCGAAATGCGCTTCGCCGGTCACTTCCACATCCGCTCCAACAAGAAGCGACATGTACATATTGCCGTAAATCCACAAATCCCACGTCGAGGGTGTCAGGTCAAATTCCAGGTTGCTATATGAGGCCGAACGAAGCGCGATATTCACGTTGTGTGCCGTTTCCAATTCGGCGCTGAGATGGACGCGCTCCACCTGGCCGTTCGCTACGCAGGCGCAGCCGGTGATTCGCGTCATCTGACCGAAATGAGCCACAGGACCGACTGTGAAATCGTGATGCTCCTCTGCGGTTGCGCTATACACCTGCATGCAGATGCGCGTACTGGAAAGAACGATCGAGGAAGCCAGCGGCCCTTCGATCAGGTCGAACATCTGCATGGTTCCATCGCCGACGTAACCGTCCTGGTCGGCGTCGTCGTAACGTGTGTCGTAATCGAAGGCACCGAACGAGTTGCCCCACATCCGGGCTATGTTTGTTTCGTTAGGTTTGGTACCGAAGGCCGTATCGTTGGACATTTCAATCCGGCGGCCGTTAAAG
>CAZFOX010000884.1:0-2292 GCA_964520565.1 uncultured bacterium
CTGCGTCTGTACGGGGCAGAACGTTCTTCTCGACGACGGACGCGAAGTTCCCGATACCTGGAATACGGTTTTCCGTTACGAAAAGAAAGGGTGCACTGTAACCTTCGATAGCTGCCTGAACTCCGCCATCGAACAACCTCCCGAGTTCCGCGGAAAAGAAGCCATGCTGCGCTTCGATACCATCGCGCAATCTGTGGGAACCTTCGATGTCTACGCCGATCCGAAAACCGCCAAATACGCCGACGGCCTCCAATCGGGACGGATCGCGCTGGGCAAGCCGTTCCTGAAGTTCGATCCCGCCAAGACTCCCGCGCCGCCCAGCCACATGCAGGATTTCTTCAACTGCGTCCGCAGCCGCAAAAAAACCCAATGCAACGAAGACGAAGCCTTCATCGAGGCGGTCACCGTCGTGATGTCGGTCGTCGCCTTCCAGGAAAAACGCGAAGTCCGTTGGGATACGGAAAAACAGGATATCGTATAAGCCGCGGCTGTCTCTGGAATGATTGAAAAGAGATTAGAAAACAAAGCCCCCGGGTTTTCTCCCGGGGGCTTTCCTCGTTGTATGGGCTGCATTTTATAATTCTTTAATCCGGATGTTCCGGTAGGCGGCGAAATTGCCGTGATCGGTCAGGATGATGAAGCCGTCGCGCAGCCGGTACTTTAACTCGTCGTAGTCGTCGAAATCGATATCCTGCACGGTCTGGCCATTCACAATAACTCGAACCTTGGAACCTTTGCAGGCGATTTCCATCGTGTTCCATTCTCCGCCCGGCTTGGAAGCGTTGGCCGTGGGCGCGATCACGTTATAAATCGCCCCGGTGCTGTCGGGCGTGGGCGTCTTTCCGTAATCGCCCAGAATCTGCACTTCAAAACCGATCTTGGATTGCCGGTTGGCGCGGGGGCATCGCACCTGCACGCCGCTGTTACCGTTGGATTCGATCTGAAAATCGAGCCGCAGCACGAAATCCCCGAAACGCCGGATGGTACGGATGCTTCCCCCGTTGGGTTGTCGCTGCAAGGTTCCGTCTTGAACGATGAATCCCTTTCCACCGCGTGAAAGGGGAAGCCAGCCGTTCGTTGTTTTCCCATCGAACAGCGATAAGAAGCCCTCTTTCTTTTCACTCTCAGAAAGTCCCGAGTTATCGGGATTCCAGGGCTGGCTTTCTTCCGGCCAGGCTTTGGCGCGGTCGAACGCCGAATAATTGGCTTTCTTGTCGGCCAACAAAAAGTGGCTATCGGGGAATTCCTTGGGCAGAGAGGATAATAACCGAATAACGGGTTTTCCCGTATCTTCCGTTTCAAGGCTCTCGGCAATCGTTAAATCGGCGTCCGGAGCCGCAACCATCAAACCGGGCGCAATCGCCTTAAATGCCCGCGCCAGCAGGGCGGCATGGGGGCCGTCGATCCAGAAGATGAACTGATTTTCCTTCTTGAAGTACTCGGCGGTTGTACGCACCGCGTTATACCGGTATCCCAGGTCTTGGGGAGCGTTTTTCGGAAAGACTCGGATAATCCCGCTGATTTTGGTATAAATCAATCGGTCAATGGTTTTTTGATAAAAAGCATCCGCCTCCGGCGTGAATCCCCTCCCGTCCGGATTCAACCCGTATAAATCCATCGCCAGAACGTTACCGCCCACATAAGAAACCCGGCTGACCGCCCCGATTAACGCGCGGGGAGCCTGCTTTGGATCGCCCGCCTCCGGCGTGTAAAACGACTGGATGGTATAGGGGCGGCCTTCCCACGTCAGGCGGCCGTCTTGTACGTGGAACTGCATCTCGTAAACCTGGCGGAGTATCTTCCCATTTTCATCGAGGGTGATATCCAACCGGCGGGATTGCCGGCCCCGCGCCTCGGCGTTGTAAATTGTCTGCCCGTCGCGTACCGTCTTGTTTATGGCGCGCACCCGGTAATCGTCCACGGCTTTCGTCAATGCATCGCGAACCGCCGGAGGCAATTCTCCGATGGGGATGGGTTGATTGGCGGCGAACGCGCCCGGCGCAAACATCAAAACAATCAGGAATGGGAATAATACACTCCGCAGGCTTCTTCTCATCGATTTCGTCCTCCCTCACTGACGGTTCGAATCCTCAGGGAATTCTTCGTTCCCCACTGTAATGAATCGATGTCCATTTTTGAAGGTGAGCCGGAATCAGTTCGATTCGTTGGGAAGAGGATCGTCCAGGCGCATGCTCAACGCGATCCGCTTGCGCCTCAGGTCGATCTGGAGCACTTTGACCTGGACAACCTCGCCTGTTTTCACAATCTGGCGGGGATCGGATACAAACCGTT
>CAZFOX010000885.1:0-1988 GCA_964520565.1 uncultured bacterium
CTGTCCGGCGCGTGTTCCTTCCAGAGGCCCGTAACGAAGAAAATAAAAAAGCATATACGCCAGGGCTCCTGCGATGATCACGGCAAATACCCACTTAAAAAGAAGACCAATGGCAACCAGAGCGCCCAACGCCGCATAATCCCGGCGGCGTCCTTCCTCGAGAATGCGAATCGCCAGCCATAGGCATGCCGCCGCACCAGCCATCAGCGGGATTTCTGTTTCGAAATGCGGCAGGAATGCATGCACGTAAGGATCGGTCATCAAAAAAACCGCCGCCAGAAATCCGCAAGCCAGCCCGGCCAGTTTTCTACCCAATAAAAAGGTGAACCAGACGGCCAGCGATTGCCAAAACACATTAACAAACAACACACCGTCCGGTTTCCAACCCACGAACGGAAGGATGGCCGCTCCGACGAGGCTTTGCATCGGCGGGCGATTGAGAACCAGCTGAGGAATCGCCGCTAATCCCCATACGCCTTCGGCATGGAAGCGTTCGTAAAACTTGTAACTGCCTTGAATGTAAAAAACGCTGTCGGAATGAGGAGGCCGGGTATCGAGTACAAGCCAGACGGCGTTGGCAACAGTATAGAGAACGATCGACGCCCAAAGCGCCGCCGTATCATATCGCGAATGGCCCTGATCGGTCATAAGGATTTACGCCTTCAACAATCCGTTTATTTCCCGGCCAGTTCCATCCACAGACCGGCGAAGGTAACCGGTTTGAGAGCGGATTGGCGCACATGGGTAAAAGTCAAATCCAGCATTTTCATATCCGGATCGAACTGATACAGCGACCAGGGATGCCAGATCAAGGAGACGTACGGTTTCGAATCCGCCAGGGCTTTATCCAAAAACACGCGGTTCACTGCGAATTCGTCTTCCGGCGTTTTCACAAAATCCTTGGGAATGGCTTCGGGCATAGGCGAGGGCCACAACGTAAGCCGTTTGGCGCCCCAGCGGTTGTTGTCTTTCAGAAGGTTTTCATGCCATCCATGGCCGGGAAGTTCCCATATATCGGGAAATCCATCTTCCCTGTACGGAAACGGCTCCTCCAGTAACACAGGCAGCGAGTAATCCGGCCCCCAGAGCAGAGTGCTGACGTAATGCATGCCGGATTCCTGAACCAGTGCCAGCACGTCGGGCGCTCCCTTCAGGCCATTATCGAATCCGCAAGGGGAACGCACACCCAGGCAGGGACGTTCGAACACATCCTCGACAACCTTTTTCCCTTTCAAGATTTCCTCGCGTTTCTCATCGGGTGCGATGCTCCCCCCGCAGAAGGGATGATCGCGAAGCATTCGGTGCGAGTAGGTATGCGAAGCCACTTCGAACAACGGATCGTCCAGCAGCGCACGGTATTCTTTAGGATTGGCTTCCAGTGTTTTCCCGACCAGAAAAAACGTCCCCGGCATGTTGTGCCGCTTGTGGATTTCGACGATTTTTCGGCAGGCAGCCAGACAGACAGGCGATTCGGTGTCGTATGCGGCGATATAGCGGGTAGTACGTTCGCCGCTCTTCGCCGTCTTGGCCGCCGTGGATAAAGCCGCGATCCCCATACCGCTTGCCAGCGAACTTCTCAGAAAACCACGCCGTGAAATCATAGCCGTCCATTCTCCCTTTTCTGGAACGCGGTGCAACGCCGTTCCCGTATTTCGTCTGCCCCTATTCCAGTTAATCGTATTTTGGATGAAATGGAAAGGAAGCTCGCCCTGCGAATTTGTTTTTAGCCTTTCCATGATTTCACGGGTTCGGACTAAAACATACAGAAATAGCTGGCATCCCGATTAAAAGGATAAACCTCGCACCATCCCCTACCGGCCAAACGATGGGGTTTCAATAAGGTTTATGAATTGCCGGTCCGTTTTTGTTGATTCATTGAGAATTCGAGTTCTTTTAACCATCTCAACTCATTATGATTACTATATTTATACACTTTCTACTCATTCATAATAATATATTAGGTGACAGGGGGGGGGGGATTTTGTAGT
>CAZFOX010000885.1:1998-2284 GCA_964520565.1 uncultured bacterium
ATCATTATGACTAGATTTATACACCAGCTCCTCATTCATAACACACAACTACTGGACCGCGGGGGGGGATCGTGTAGTATTATTGGGCATTCCGAGGTGGTGTCACTCAACCAGCAGTTCAGGCGTTATCTCATTTTTCATTTGCCTTTGTTTATAGTGCAATCGGGCAAGAGAAATTTCATTTTCTAAATTCGATCATAAACATTGGAGGCGCACATGAAAGTGTTTGCTTGAAGTGGCCCCCATTGTCTAGACAGAAAATCGAAAAAATAAGGTGGAAACCGAC
>CAZFOX010000886.1:0-2282 GCA_964520565.1 uncultured bacterium
GACTGAGTGGAGAGGATCGTAACCACCAGATCGGTATGTTCGTCATTATAAGCAATGAGTACTAGTGAAATTATACGAGCGGGATTCTTTACCGTATCCCGCTCGTTTTTATAATAATTCCATGTTCAACAAAATCGCGGTTTTTCTTTGTCAAAAACAATACCGGCCTGCGCTGTTATTTTTCCCTCTTTTATTCGCAGGGGTTCTTTCGGTTCTTTGGTATCCTTTCGACGATGGCGATGTCTGGTGGCATATCGCCGTGGGAAATGAAATCCTCCGTACCGGCTCTATCCCCGCGGTGGATGAATGGACATACACGGCATATGGCCAACCCTATATCTATCATTCCTGGTTGAGCGAAGCGATCCTCTCTGCTGTTTGGAATACCCTGGGGAAGGCCGGATTGGAATCCCTGAAATACGTCATCCATCTCGCGACTTGTTTCTATCTCTTCTTTCTCTGCCGGTCGTTTGCCAAAACGCCTTACGCGGCCGCATTGGCTTTATTGATGGCGTTCTGGCTCTCATTCCGGCCTATCCGCCCGTATGTTATTTCGCCGCTTTTTTGCATTCTTTTAATGGATTGGATCTATTTCCGTCCCCGCGAAACGGGAAAGCGCTTTGCCGCGATTCTCTTGTTGATTCTGTTATGGGCGAATCTCCATGGCGGTTTTCCGGTCGGTCTTTTATTGCTGGGTGTGGATGCAATCGCGATCGTTTGCGGCTATTTTTGGGGAATCGTTTCCCGGGAACGCCTCAAGTGGCGTTTATGGTTGTTCCCCTGCGCCTTGACAATCACGCTGGTCAATCCGTATGGCATTCGTCTTTATTCCTCCATCCTGACCGGTGTTTATAACCAAAGCTTCGATTGGCTGAACATGTATCTCTATCCCGTACGGACTGTCAACGAGATCACCATGCTGGCTCTGATCGTGACGTTGTTGTATGCCGCATGGCTGATCGTCCGCCTCGTAAAAGTTCGGCAATTCGCCGACCTGCATCGATTGTTGATTACCCTGGCCTGCTATTACATGGCGCTCTCGGCGCGTCGCCTGGAATGGCTTCTCGCATTTCCTCTCTGCCTCGCGATCATTCATCTGAGCGTCAGGCCGGTTCCATCGGCGGAACGAAATGATTATTCGTTCCGGCAGGTGGCGGTATCGGTGGCGTTGATTGCCGTTCTGAGTTCTGTCTTTATGACGCAGAAAATCAGTTTCACCGTGTCTGCCAAGGAATTCTTTCCCGAGCCGTTCGCGCAGTATATCGTGGAAAACAACCTGGAGGGAAACGTTTTTTGTCCTCTGTATTGGAGCGGGCGCGTTACGCTGGCTTCGGGAGGCAAGTTAAAAACGTTTATCGACGGCCGTCTGCAACTGCACCCACCCAACTTCTTTTCGGAATACCTCTCGTATATTACGGAAAAAGGCCTGACCGCCGAGCAGATTGAATATTACGGCATCGATTACCTCTTGATACCCAATGCCTCGTTCGATCATTTCGTCCGGGCCTCCGCGCCGATCCGCTGGCAGCCGGTTACGGTTCTTGGGCACGGCATGCTTCTAAAACGATTGTGAGTCTCTTTCCAAGTTTCTCCTCTTGCCCGATCGGCCAACCCTTGGAATACTGAACCGTTCGTTTGGTTGTTTCATTCCCACTGACAGGTGACGAAAATGAAGATCGCGGTATTTGGAGCGGGCTCGTGGGGCGCGGCTTTATCGATGGTATTATACAATAAAAGCCACGCCGTGACTCTCTGGTCGAACGATCCCGAGGAAGTAGAGAAAATCGCCCGGACGCGCCGCCTGGTTCACAAACTGCCGGAAGTTCGTATTCCCGATGAAATCGCGATTACCACGGAGGTGGGCGATTTTATAAAGGAAGCGGAGATGCTGGTGGTGGCCGTCCCCTCCAAGTTCATGCGCTCCTTCGCCGAGACGATTGCGCCCCGATTGAGCGGCAGGCGAAAAATCGCCGTCAACGCCACCAAAGGGCTCGAATCGGGAACCTTGTTCACCATGAGCGAGATTCTCGAATCGCTCTGGAAAACGCCCGGATCGCCGGTCTGCGGCGTCGCCGCGCTTTCCGGCCCCAGCCATGCCGAAGAGGTGGCGCGCGAAATGCCCACCGCCATCGTCGCCGCCCATCCGGATGAAGGGATCGCCCAAGAGATTCAGGAGGCGTTTCAAAGTCCCCGGTTCCGGGTCTATACCAACACCGACCGCCAGGGAGTCGAAATCGGCGCGGCGCTCAAGAACGTAATGGCCATCGCCGTTGGGATTTCCG
>CAZFOX010000887.1:0-2281 GCA_964520565.1 uncultured bacterium
GTGACATCGAACAACATCCAGGCATTGACACCCAATGGATCCGGTGGATCCCAGAAGAATCAGATTTTTCATGGTTTTATGAACAAATCCCAAAAGCGGCTTGATGCAAAGAATCGAAACAGTTTTCCACCCTTAGCCTTTCAATAAAGCCAACCCAAGTCAATTTATACGCGATTTTACTATCCAATTTATCCCATTTTATCGTTCCTTGGGAAGGAAACAATGCACGTTGGCGGAAAAGGAGAAAACCGGGATATTCCCGCCAAGAAAGATTCACGTAAACCTTGACTTTTGTCACTCATTCCATTATACTTATGTAACTTCTGCCAAACGAACATTTAAGGCATAAGATGATTCCCTGAGTCATCAATATCCGCTTATTAACCATCCATATAATTGGTGATACGATCCAGGGCATGAGGGAATTTAGGAATGGCCAAAACAACTCAACCAACCACGTATGACGAGAGCAATATTGTTGTTCTCGAAGGGCTCGATGCGGTTCGAAAGCGGCCGGCGATGTACATCGGCAGTACAAGCGTCGATGGATTGCACCATCTGGTTTATGAAGTGGTGGATAACTCCATCGATGAAGCGGCTGCCGGATATGGCAACCGGATCGACGTTATCATTCATTCGGACAACAGTATTACGGTGGCCGATCAGGGGCGGGGTATTCCCGTTGGCCAGCATAATGTCTATACAGATAAAACCGCGCTGGAAGTGGTGCTGACTGTATTGCATGCAGGCGGCAAGTTCGATAATAAGTCCTACAAGACGTCCGGCGGTCTTCACGGGGTCGGTGTTTCTGTTGTAAACGCGCTGTCGGAATGGCTGGAAGTGGAAGTCAAGCGCAACGGGAATGTCTATTATCAGCGATACGAACATGGGTATCCCAAAAGTTCGCCGGAGATTTTACGAACCACCAAATCGAGCGGAACCAAAATCCTTTTCAAGGCCGATCCCAAAATATTCGAGACGACCGAATATTCGTTCGAGGTGCTCGCCAAACGCTTGCGCGAGCTGGCTTTTCTCAACAAAGGCGTAACGATCACTCTGACTGACGAGCGGGAAGACGGCAAACAGGCCAATTTTCATTTTGAAGGCGGCATAATCGAGTTTGTCAAATATCTCAATCAAAACAAGAACGTTCTCAATACCAAGCCGATCTATTTTTATAAGGAGAGGGAAATCAACGAAGAGAACGAAGAAATGGTATCCGTCGAAATCGCCATGCAATACAACGATGGATACCAGGAGAATATCTTTTCGTTTGCCAATAATATCAACACGCATGAAGGCGGAACCCATCTGGTCGGTTTCCGGTCGGCCCTCACCCGTACGACGAACGATTACATCAAGAAAAACGATCTTTTAAAGAAAAGTGATATCGCCATCAGCGGCGAAGATTTGCGCGAGGGTCTGGCCGCGGTAATCTCCATTAAAATTTCCAATCCCCAGTTCGAAGGGCAGACCAAGACCAAACTGGGGAACAGCGAAGTGAAAGGGCTGGTGGAGTCGATCGTCAACGACGGTCTTTCCGAGTTCTTTGAAGAAAATCCATCCGTGGCGAAAAAGATCGCGCAGAAGGTCATCAGCGCGGCGCAGGCGCGCGAGGCGGCGCGCAAGGCGCGTAATCTCGCCCGCCGAAAGAACGTTCTCGAAGGAGGCGGCCTGCCCGGGAAACTGGCCGACTGCTCGGAGCGCGATCCGGAATTGTGCGAGCTGTTTTTAGTGGAGGGCGATTCGGCCGGCGGCTCGGCCAAACAAGGGCGCGACCGCCGTTTTCAGGCCATCCTGCCGTTGAAGGGGAAGATCATCAACGTTGAAAAGGCGAGGCTGGATAAGGTTCTCTCCAACGAGGAAATCCAGACCATTATCACGGCGCTGGGGACCAGCGTCGGCGAAGACGATTTCGATCTATCCAAGAGCCGATACCGCAAGCTGATAATCATGACCGATGCGGATGTGGACGGCGCGCATATCCGAACGCTTTTGTTGACGTTCTTCTTCCGCCAGTTGCCGGAGTTGATCCATGCCGGATACATTTACATCGCGCAGCCTCCTCTCTTCCGAGTCAAGCGGGGGAAGAAGGAGCAATACCTGGACACCGATCGCGATCTGGATAATTACCTCGTGCAATTGGGCATCGATAACATTCAGTGTTACCCTCTGAAAAACGGAAATGGCGGGAAGGCTTATACCAACCGCCAGTTTCAGGATCTGCTGGATAGTATTATTCAACTGGATCATTTCGATCATAAACTGTTACGGCGCGGCA
>CAZFOX010000888.1:0-1163 GCA_964520565.1 uncultured bacterium
CTTTGACAACGATGGCGATATCGATTTATTTCTTTTCGATTCCACCCATAGCGCTCTGTTCCGAAACGAGGGAGAGGGAAAATACATCGATATCGCCGGACAGGCCGGTCTTTCCGATAGTGGTTGCGCGGACGCATTGTGGAGCGATTTCGACGCCGAAGGAGATCTCGATCTTTTTCTGGCGCATCCGGATCAAGGCGACCGGCTTTTCCAGAATAACGGGAATGGAACCTTTACGGATATATCGGAGAAAGTGGAAGGATTACCGCCGGGCAAGAGTTTTTCCATCGCCGCCACCGATCTCGACAACGACAACGACCTCGATATCGTCCGGGCAGGCGGGAGCGAATCAGAGACGCAGGCTTTTATGGATTACAAACTCCATCTGGAAATCTTTACCAATCAGCGCGAAGTCCGTTTCCAAAAAGCCGCGGAAAAAACCATCCCCTTTCAATATTCGAACTGGAACTATCAACCCTTCAAAATCCGGAGCCGGGATATCGACAACGATGGCCGAATGGATATCGTTCTGGAGGGTCTGACCTTCCGGGAAAATCCTTCCTATGTCTTACAATGGGATGCTCAGAGAGAGATAAAAACTCTTCCCGGTTTCGAACTGGGTGGCATTCCACCGGCCATTGTGCATACTGCGGATTTGAACAACGACGGATACGAGGACTTTCTGGTTTCCTGGACACCTCCACCAGGGGCGGTCAAAGTCGAATTTGAAGGAGTGATTCCCCAGATTCTTTTGAATCGATCACCGGAGGATTTTCTGATCGACCGCGACGCGATACCATTCGAGGATCCGAAAAAAGCTTATTATTACTCCCCCTTGGCCGCCGATTTCGATTTCGACGGCGACCTCGACTTGTTTTTATCCACACCGGATGGATTGAAAGTTCTGGAAAACCAAACCGGTCAACAAAACCGTTCCATCGCCTTGAAAATCGAAGGAGCCAAGAATCCGGCAGATGGATATGGCTCAAAGATTCTCGTGAAAGACGACCTGTTCTTTGTCAAGAAAGAGGTAGAATCCACCGTCACCCATATAGGGATCGGACAGCGGGAGCAGGTGGACGTCATCCGCATAACCTGGCCGAATGGGATATTTCAGAACCTGATTCAAACGCCTGCCGGGACGATTAAGGCCGTAACGGAAA
>CAZFOX010000888.1:1173-2279 GCA_964520565.1 uncultured bacterium
TGCCTGTTTGTGTATACCTGGAATGGCGAAGGGTATGAATTCATCGCCGATTCGTTATGCAATGCCCCGCTGGGACTTTATGTAGGCGGCGGATATTATCCACCCAATCCCGATGAATACATTCGCATTCCAGCCCGGCAGATCCGGGAAAAGAACGGCGAATACGAGATTCTCATGCGCGAGGAACTGCGCGAGATCACGTACCTCGACCAGATGGAACTTCTCTCCGCCCACCATCCCGATGCGGTGGAGATCCATAGCAACGAATGCTTCACCATGCCGCCATTCCCCGAATTCCAGTTGATCGGCCTTTCACAGAATGCCCGTCCACCCCGGCGGGTAACCGATAACCATGGCAACGACGTAACTGAACTGATCGTGAAAAACGACTATCGATATCCGATTCCCTGGCAGGGCGAAAGCCGGATGGACGGGGTGGTTAAAGAACATACGTTCGAAATCGACCTGGGAGATGTGGGCGATGCCAAGACAATCTATCTCTTCATGACCGGCTATCTGGACTGGCCGAATTCTAGCAACGCCCGTTCTTTGGAACAGAATCCCGATACGGCATTTGTCATGCCCCTTTTACAGGTACGCAACGAACGGGGCGAATGGCAGACAGTGCGCAATCCGATGGGATTCCCGGCGGGGAAACTGAAAACCGTGCCGGTCGATCTTTCCAACGTATTTTTAACCAACGACCGGACGATCCGCATCGTTTCGACTGTACAGGTACATTGGGACCGCATGTTGGTCGATACGACGCCGATCCTGGATGGCTTTACCGTACAACACTACCCCTACCGGAAAGCTGAGTTGCGCTACGGCGGGTATACCCGTACCTATTCACTCTCCGAACACGGCCCGCAATGGTACGACTATACGATCCGGTATACTAATTCGCGTTGGGACTATCAACGGGGCAACTTCACTCGATTCGGCGACATCACGCCGCTATTAACCGCCTTCGACGATATGTACGCCATCATCCAGCACGGGGATGAAGTCTGCGTGCATTTCGACGCCCGCCGCGATTCGAACCCGGAAGGAGAGGAAAACGCCAGTAACCTACGCCTTCGTTCGGCCTTATCGACCCTTGAGAG
>CAZFOX010000889.1:0-2276 GCA_964520565.1 uncultured bacterium
TGATATCGGGGCTGATTCCCAAGGTGTCGAGATAGGAAGTCAGTCCGAATGCGAGAAGAATCAGACCGATGAGAATGAGGAGGTTACCGTACATCTTGAAAAGCGTGCTGAGTCCCACCCCAAAGAGAGGGAGAAGAAAGAACAGTTTATCTTTCAGAGTCATGCTGATTTTGACGTTGGGGAATATGATTTCCAGATCGGCTTTGGGAACGTTCTTAAAATAAAACAAGTATGTCTGGCCGGGGTTGAAATGCAGCTTTTTCAGATTGACTTTCTTGTTCTCGAAATAGTCTCGACTTTTGAAACGAACCAGTAAAATCACCCGGTCCAGGGTTTCAAAAGAAATCTCTTTTTTCAGATACCGGAATTTACGGACAAATCCCTTGGAGGTTTTGCTTCCCCTCCAATAAAACAAATAGCGGTCAAAGTCTTCGAAATCGACATTCGTACTCAGGTGAATGAGCGACTGATTTTGAAACGACTCCCGGAGTTCCTTTTCACCGAGCGGCTGGAAATTGGCCTTCGTGAGAAGCGATTGAAAATCGGCAAAGAAAGCCTCGGTTTCCTGAGCGTTAGTTCCGGGATCGACTTCTTTATACCGACGGAAGGGTGAATCGGGATCGATGCGAAAAAAACGGTCTTTTAAGCGTTCCAGAATGGCTTGGAATTGGAAATGGTAATAAGCGGAAAGTATCTCGCAAAAGCGGCGGAAGAGAATCTGCTGATCCGCATCGAGTTTCCCTTCCTCCGCACACATGGCGATAATATCCGCGCGGCGGTAAGGGATAAAAGTAGATTTTTTTCTTGCGGGCATGGGCTAACCGACTATCGAGTCCCCTAGGAATCCGGGTGATTTTTCCTTTACCATATCATAAGCCATTGGCCGGGCGAAGATATTATGGAGCGCCTGTTTTGTTTGCAAAGGAGAACGTCAATGAAATCCAATCAAAAATCCGGCATCAACCGCCGCCGATTCCTTCATACTACCGCCGGTTTCTCGGCAGTATCTCTGATATCCTCGCGTCAGGTTTTTGGATCGGAAGCCAATTCGATGATTCAGATGGGAATCGTCGGAACCGGTGGGCGCGGACAATTCGACGGACGCAATCTGATTAAAACCGGGAAAGTGAAAATTACTGCCCTGGCTGATTACTTCGATTTTCAGATGGAAGGCCCGGCGCGCGACTTCGGCGTTGAAAAGGCGCGTTGTTTTGCGGGGATCGATGGCTACAAGTCCCTGATGGAATTGAAGGATGTGGATGCCGTGCTGTTGACCACCGCTCCCTATTTTCGTCCCATGCAATTTGAGGCGGCGATCGAGGCGGGTAAGCACGTTTTCGCGGAAAAACCCGTGGCAGTGGATCCATGGGGGTGCCGTCTGTTCCTGGAGGTTGGAGAAAAAGCGAAGAAGAAAAACCTAACCGTAGGGGCAGGTTTGCAATCGCGCTACGATGAGGGCCGCCAAAAGATTGCCCAGATGATCCACGATGGCGCGATCGGCGAACTGCTCGTGGGACATTCGACTCGCATGGGGAGCGACCTGTGGCGGAGGGAACGTCCTGCGAGCTTCAGCGAACGCGACCATCAGGTTCGGCATTGGCTCTATTACCTATGGGGATGCGGCGATTTCATCAATGAAATGCACATTCACAATCTGGATGTATTTAACTGGTTTTCTGGCATGCTACCCATCAGCGCCACCGGCAGGGGAGGGCGCCGGGTACGGCTGGATGTCGGCGATATTTACGATTACATCCAGGTTCTATACGAATATCCCAATGGATTTACTCTCAGTCACACCGGCAGCCAGATCAACGCGGGGTATCAGGGATCGGAAAAACAGATTCTTGGAACCAAGGGGTATTACGACGAGAAGACCGGTCTTTTTGCGGAAGGGAAAAATATTGCCGAACACGGCGGTATCCGCGACGCTACCGAAGAAGAGATGAAGCAGTTCGTGGCCAGCGTTCTGGGCGAAAGGCCAACGATCAACAATTGCGAGTACGCCGTCACCAGCACCTTCACCTGCATTCTGGGCCGGGAAGCGGCGTATGCCGGAGAGAAGACCACGTGGAAGTCGCTCTGGAAATCGAAAAAGCGGCTCGCGCTTCCTGAAATGGGGAAAATGTAATCCGGGTGGATCGATCGAACAGAAAACGCAAAAGGAGTTTTCACTCACTCCTGTTTTCTTAGTGAAAGCGGATTTCTATGGTGGAAAATTAAAACTGACGAGTGCGAAGTTCTGGGCAGAGAATCTGGTGATTTGAGAAAAAACT
>CAZFOX010000890.1:0-2273 GCA_964520565.1 uncultured bacterium
GGCCGTCATCAATTTCCGGGCGTTGCTCATAAAGTCGTAATTGGCGTTATGGAAGAACCGCCAGGTTCCAACCGACAGAGTTTTCATGCCCCGCGCCACCATCACATCCAGAATCACGCGGGAAACAAAGATGGCGGTGAACATGGAAATCACAATACCCAGCGAAAGAGTGACCGCAAATCCCTTGATCGGCCCGGTTCCAAACTGGAACAGAACCAGCGCGGTGATCAACGTCGTCAGGTTGGCGTCGAAGATGGTCATAAAAGCGCGGCCATATCCCTTGTCCAGAATCAGCTGAATGGTTTTGGCGCGTTTGGAACTTTCTATTTCCTCGCGCAGGCGCTCGAAGATCAGAACGTTCGCGTCAACCGCCATACCGACCGTCAGGACGATACCGGCGATACCGGGAAGAGTCAGCGTCGCCTTAAACATGGCCATCCCGGCAACCAGGAAAAAGATATTCATCATGACGGCGAAGTCGGCGACAACGCCCACCATCGCGTAATAGGCCACCATGAAAACAAGAACGATCGCGGCGCCGATCAAACCGGAATAGATCCCCTTGTTGATCGAATCCGCGCCCAGCGAAGGGCCAACCACCCGGCTTTCGGCGACTTTCAACGGCGCAGGCAAAGCGCCGGCGCGCAAGACCACGGCAATCTCCCGCGCTTCGTCATACGAGTCGATGCCAGAAATCGTGGCCACGCCATATTGAATCCGATCCCGGATAACGGGAGCGGAATAGACCTGATCGTTCATCACGATCGCCAGATGATCTCCGATGTGGTCGCCGGTGATCCGGCTGAAAATACGTTTGCCAGACGAATCGAACGACAACACGACTTCGGGGCGTCCCATCTGATCGAACCGGACCCCGGCGCTATCGAGATATTTGCCCGTCAGATCGTAATTGGCCTCGAGCAGGTAAAGATAGCGATGCTGGTAATCGATCCAGTTAGTCGGCTCCTGCGTGCTGCCCCACTTGAACATATACTGTCCAGGAATGATCCGCTTGACTTCGGGACGGTTCAGAATCTCGTTCACCAGCAAATAGTTATCTGGATATTCGACCGCTACGGCGGATACGTTCTGATCGACCTGGGGGATCAACTTGATAAAATCTTCCGGAACGACGGAATCGATTTCCGGAAGAAGGCGTCCCAACTCGTTTTTGGGAGCAACGAGATGAAAATATAACTGCGCTTCGGCCTGCACCAGACTCTTGACCTGCTCCGGCTCGCTGAGCCCCGGCATTTCCAGCACGATCCGCCAGGGAGGCTGCTTGACGAGAGCGACTTCGGCCACACCGAACGAATCGACGCGATTTTCGATGACCGCCATGGCGGAATCCAGGACGCTGTCCAAACCGCCTTTCACTTCGTCTTCGATCTCTTTTTCGGTTTTCCCCTGCTTCTTGAGGTCTTCGCGAAGTTCGTTCTCGAACTTTTCGTGATCGACTTCAATCACCAGGTGAACGCCGCCCTGCAGGTCGAGCCCCAGACGAATACTGTCGTTTTTCAAATCGCGAAACTTACGATTCTCCGTCTTGATCTCTTCGTCTAGTTCGGCGGCATCCACGCCGTCCGCCAGTTTTTGCTCTTTCCATTTTTGAATCCGTGCACTCTCGTCCATATTGCGAGTTAAGGCATCATAGGAATAAAATCCTATGGTGGGCGTTAACATCCAGAGAGAAAGCAGGATGATGAAAACGATAAAGACAATTTTCCAAACGGGCACACGCTGCATCGTTTGGCACGCTCCTTTGGGAGTTTCAGAGAAAAATGAGCGCTTCCTTGAAGTGACTATCTACCGGAAGACGCAGAAAATAGAATGTACATTCGGAGACCGGGACTGTCAACGTGTGCGAAATTAACCCACCCCATAGGACGAACCAATCGCTCGATCCCTCTATCCCGACGGGGAAGAAAGGATTCTCCCTTTCGATACCCGCCTGGTGGATGCTGGGATTCAGCCTTTTTTTGCTGATTATGCTACAAATACGGATCGCCCCCCCCGATCTGGCTTTTTATTATTCATTCGCGCATTCTCTCGTATACGATGCAGACTTTTGCTTTGCCAACGAATACAATCGATTTTCTTTCTCCGCCCACGAACTATACCTCACCCGCGAGGGATTGCCCGCCAACGATTGGCCGATGGGAACCGGCGTGGCATGGATTCCCTTTCTAATTGTGGCGCGAATTATTCGCATATTCGCGGTTCAGAGTGGTTTCGCGGCGGCCGATCCGGGTTGGGGCTGGTTCGAACGATGG
>CAZFOX010000891.1:0-2269 GCA_964520565.1 uncultured bacterium
TGAAAAGACTCTTCTTCCCGGGCGCGATTGTGAAACGGCAGACACTCCGGAGAAATTTGTGGAGAAGGCCCGATGTTTATTGGATAACAAACAGCGCCGAAAGGATTTATCCACACAGGGACGCGCGACTGTCTTGGATCGATATCTGCCTCAGCATCGCGCTCCGGCTATCGTGCAGGCACTCCGGGAAACGTGACGTATCTTCCATTTCGTATTGAAATTCATTGATTCATCAACAGAAGGTCTTTTGATTTTCGAATTTCTTAAAAGTGATGCTTGGGGAAAAAAGTGGATGAAAAACGAACGGGACTGGTTGAACCCAGTCCCGCTTTCGATTCTGGATCGCAGTGGGAAAATTATCCGATCGGTCTTCGATTAATAAAGAGACCAATGTTCCAATACCGTTTCTGGAGGAAATCCGGACGATTCGGAGAACGAGAAAAACTGGCCGTAAATTTCCACATTCATGGGGATCACGGGATCTGCTTCCCACACTACCAAAACGCCATTGTCGGTTTCCCCGAATACTACATCCGGCCGGTCAGCGCCGTATTCGATGCTGGCATCCGGGCCGGTATAGGTCATGCGGATGTCGTTATAGCCGATTTCATTTCCGTCGGCGGAGACAAATTGGCCGTAAATCTCAAATTCTTCATTCAGACCGATATCGTCTCCCGTCCAGACTACAAAGTACCGGTTTTTAAGCGAATCGTAGGCGGCCTTGGGTTCGGAGGCGTCGCGCTGACGGTCTTGTTCGTCGCCGGTGTCGCTGATGCGGAAGTCTGTCCCGCTCTCAATCAAATTTCCATCGGCGTCAAAGACAAGCCGCTGGCCGAAAATTTCCATCTCATAATCGGAATTGCCATGCGAGACAACGGCTTCGAAAACCACGAGGTATTCATTATTCTGGCTGTTCCAGACAACATCCGGCTGAGTAGCGAAAAATTGGACATTATCCTCCGGGCCGGTCTGGCTGATTCGCGTATCATCGGCACCCATTAAGGTTCCCGATGCGGAAATTCTTTCGCCATGAATTTCTTCCAGATTATCGCCGAGACTGTCCGCTTCCCAAACCACCAGATACTCATTGAGTTTTGCGTTGTATGCCGCGGCAGGATTGATCGCGTCCTGGGCGGCAATTCCGGGAACTCCAGCGTTGCTGATTTGGAAAGTATCGACAGCCGCGGTTCCATCCGCTTTCAGAATCTTTCCGAAGATTTCATACTCTCCATCCACGGCTTCCGCCTGCCAGGCAACCAGGTATTGATTGTCCGTGCTATTGTAAACAACAACCGGGTTTTCTGCGTCGATGGCCGGATTACCTGCCTCGCCCTGCACGCTGATTTGAAAATCGTTTGTTCCCAGTTCCACCAGATTGTCTCCTTCATAACCGAGAATCTGGCCGAAGATTTCGAATTCGCCCGCGGCAACGGTCCCTCCCTGGGGGGCATCTCCATGCCATACCACCAGGTATTGATCGTCAGTACTGTTATAGGCCACCGAGGGAGAAAAAGAATCGCGGATCGAATCATTATCCCCGGCGTTACTGACGGGGATTATGATTCTCGACAGCACTCCTTCGAGCTGGGAAACCTGGGCGGCGAGAATTTCCGTATCGGCCTGGTCGGGATGATTGCTGTCCCGATTGAACAATCCTTCCCAAACCACCAGGTATACATTGCGCTTTGTATTGTAAGCGGCAGATGGGTTTTTATCGGTAAGGTTCAAGCCGCTCTCTGGATCGGGCATATCGCTGCTGATTGGATACTCGGTGGCCTTCACAAGATTGGGAAAGGAAACCAGGCAAAAGGCCAGGAGGATTCCTGAGAAGAGCGCTTTTTTTTGAATAAGAGGCTGTAGGATCATAATCTTCTCCGTACTACAGGAATTAGATAGATTCTATAAAGGCGATTCTGCGAGTTTATCTCCCAGAATGCGTTTGGAGCCTTGAAAGAATTTGCAAATACCTGAATTTCAAATATCTTTGGCTAGAATTTACGGTAGCATAATTAGCAGCGGTCAACAATATCAAAGTTATAAAATTTTCCAAAATCGCCTGTGGAAAGAAAAGATCTCTCTATCCCACCGTTTTCAATTTCGTTATTATATCACAGTTTTTCCTGTTGGAATTGGAATCCCATCCTATTCCTTCCATTTCAATCGTTGCTTTCCATACTAGTAGATTGACCGTTTAATATTGTCGGGTTAAAAAGAATACTATGGATCAACTGGCGAATCGGATCATCATTCGGTTGCTTCGCTTTGCTCG
>CAZFOX010000892.1:0-2257 GCA_964520565.1 uncultured bacterium
CCGGGGTGATCCCCGCGATCTCGCAGAGATAAACCAGCGCTTGCACGCGATCTCCGATGACGCCCAGCACGTGGTTGCAGGGGAACACGCTCAGAAATTCTTCGAACGAGCATTCCAGTTTGGCGTGTACATGCGGCCAGGTGGGATTGGTCAGGGCGTTCAGTTTCTTGCGCTGGGCGGCGGGCAGTTTGACCGCTTCGCCCCGCACGATAACCATATAAGGTTTCTCGTCCCAAAGACCCAAACGCGCAAAGGTATATTGCCCGGGAGCGGCATCGAATTCCACCGACGCGCCACCGGCTTTGAAATAAAACTCCAACGCCGGATGGAAGGTAATGTTCTTGAAATTCTCTTCCGGATCCATACTGAGGGCGGAGTAATAACTGGAGTGATTCCCGGAATTGCACCAGTCCCAAATGTCCAGGTCGGGATGATAGAGACGCACGTCCATGAACAGGGTGGGCAGGCCACCGGTAATATATTTCATCAGCTGCATGGTGATAGCGGCGTAGGCGTCGGCTTCCGTCGAACAGACCACCGATTCCTTGGTGCCGTTCCAGTCGTAAGGGTCGTTCATGATCATTTCGGGAACGTCGCCCAGGCAGACATGTTCGGTCAGCTCGCGTTGCCCTTTCAACCCGCAGAAATCGAAGCCCTTGTCTTCATTCACCCGCCGCATGGCCAGGTATAGTTTGATCTGGGTTTCCAGGGTGCGTTTGGTTAACATCTTCCGGTCGTAGAGAATGCGGTCACCAAGCAACTTTTCGAACCACTTGCGTCCCTTCTGGGCTTCCTTGTCGTCGATCTTCTCCATCTCCTTCACCAGCCACAGCTGGTCGATCTGCCGCACGGTGCATCCCAACGTTTTCAGAGTGGGAGTAAGATGGGCGAACCCGGTTTCCATACCCATCGAATGACCGCCGTAACAACCGAACACTTCGTTTTGAATGGTGGTGGCCGCCTGGCTGGCGCGAATCCAGGCGATGACGCGATCCTGGGTTTTCTTATCGTTCAGATCGCCGACAATACGGTGGGTGCGTTTACCCGCCTGCCGCAAAGCGCCGTCGGTAGCCAGCAAACCAACGTTCCCGGGGAACTTGCCGTTGTTGTTGGACAGGCTCAGAACCGGCACGTTGCCGACGCTGTTGATGAAGGGCCAGCACAGGAAGGGGAAATTCCACACGTTATACAGCATGATGACCTGCTTGCAGTTAGCTCGCGATAGTTCTTCGCCGATTTTCTGCGCCGTGCGGGTACCGACGATGATCTCGCTGCCGGTCACCACTTCGGGAGCGCTGCCGTCTATATTCTTGATGTTCTCCCGGATAAACTTTGCCCACGCTTGTACCACTGCCATATTTTCCGCATTGTTGGCGGTATAAACGTGTTCCCGTTCGTCGTTCAGCATCGCGATGCCGATTGCCGTATTGCGCATGATTGCCCTCCTAAACCGGTTCGATCCGGTAAGTAATTGTGTGTTGAAACAAACTGTACGATTCTCCCGGTTTTCTCCACCTTTGTGAAGCCCACAGGAAATGCCGGCCGGGTTTCCAAATCAGGAAATACTATCTCAGCGGCGAACGCAGGCGTTTGGAGAGATCGTGTACCGTATAGTCCGGCGGCTGAAATACATCAAAGAAACTTTCAGGAATCGCCGGATCGACTTCAATCTCGCGCACCCATTGCTGAAAACGGAATAGCGCGTTCTCGCCGGGATGAGTCTCCATCCCGGTGTGTTGAACGTACCAGAATCCCTCTGGTTCTTTCTGTTTCCACTCGAACGTAAAGAGGCGTTTTTCATCGATCAATCGGATGGGGCGGTATTGGGCGTCCAATTCCAATTGAATGGGTTTGGGGTAGATGGGGGGCGTGAAATAGGGCGCACCGGCTTCCAGAGTCCAACCGCTTTCAATGGCTTTCATGGTTCTTGCCGCGCTGGCTTCCTCGATGAGGGTTGCCAGCCGGTTCCCGCCATAAACTCGTCCCGCGTAAACGAGTGAAGCACTATCTATACTGCGGGGATTGGCCTCTCCTTGAATGACGGTTTTGCCGGTGTGATTGACAGTGATGCTGGTATCGCCGTCTTGCAGGACTTCCAGGATGGGTTTGTCCGATTCAACCGGCTTGCTTTCCGTGGAGAAAATCCGTTGCAAGACCTTTCCGTTTTGAACGTCCATGCGTATCTCGCACCAAGCCGTGGCGTCTCCGGGTATGGAATTCCCCGGAGCCGGATTCGTGTTGACGACCTGGGTTCCAT
>CAZFOX010000893.1:0-2257 GCA_964520565.1 uncultured bacterium
AAGAAATTGCCATTCGGGTATCTGCAAGTTTATTCCAGGGTCTCGAAGTATAGCAGGAGATCGACTCGCAGAATTGCCTGGAAAGAATCGAAAGTGGCAGTCTCATTCATCGGAATTATCCACCTGCGTTGAAGTCCGGGACAGAATATCCAGCCGTTGCCGGTAGGCGTCGATGATGGAGTATAGATAAATCCCGATGCTGGCAACCACCAATACGACCAGATGAATCCACTCCTCGATCAGCGGCTGGAGCGCCAGGGCGGCGTTGTCGATATTGCCCGCGCCCAGGCTAATGTAATATCCCACCACCGCCAGGGTGATGGGAATCAATACGGCCAGCGAACAGACCAAAAACAGGACGATCAACGCGATTCCCTTTACCCATTGACAATTATACAGCTGCCCCGCGCCGGGAATCACCAGGGCGGAAAGCAGCGCCGCGCGCATGGCATCGCCGCGGTGTGGAGAAATGGGCGGAGGGACGCCGTTCAATGGAATGTCCTCGGCGGTTTTTTCTCGATCGCCTGGCGCACCCGTTCCACGTCCTCCGGCGTATTAACGCCCGGCCAGGGGTGGCTGGTGGTGATCATTTTGATGCGAACCCCGTTTTCGAGAGCGCGAAGTTGTTCGAGGCTTTCGGAGATTTCCAGCGTGCTGCGCGGCCAGCAGGCGTACCGCTGCAGCGTTGGGCGGCTGAAGGCATACACGCCCAAATGCAGCCAATAGTTGGCTGGGCGATGCGCCCATTCTGAATCGGTGCGCCGCCGCCAGAAGGGAATCGCGTGCCGGGAGAAGTAAAGAGCGAAATTCTCGTGATCTACCACACACTTCACCTGGTTTTGATCCAGCACGTCTTTTTCTTCATGGAGCGGCGCCATCAGGCTGGCCATTTGGATGCCGGGGGCCTGCTCGAAACAGTCTACCAGGCGATCCAGGTCGGTCGGATCGATAAGCGGCTCGTCGCCCTGCAGATTCATGATTACATCGTGATCGAGCCCCAGGTCTTCCATCACCCGCGCCACGCGGTCGCTGCCGGTGGGTAGAGAAGGGGGCGACATCAAGGCCATGCCGCCGAATTTTTCGACGGTCTGGCGGATGCGATCGTCGTCCGTGGCCACGATCACGCGTTCGAAACGTTTCGCCTGCGCCGCCCGTTCATATACCCACTGGATCAGGGGTTTGCCGCAGATATCCACCAGCGGTTTACCGGGCAGGCGCACGGAGGCGTATCGGCTGGGTATAACGCATATCGCTTTCAGGGAAGGAATCCTCCGGTTTTGTCGTGTGTGATGAATGGTAACAAACGGTATGATAATAAGAATCGTTTCCTGGAGTAAGAGGTGGATGGGATATCCCGATTCAGTGATTTTGATGCTCTACGTACACAACAGCGCGCAGATCAATCGCGTATGGTTCGACGATGTGGCCATCGGCGAGACCTACATCGGGCCGATCCCGGCAACGAGCGGCGTAGAGATGAAGTGAAGGCGCGTTTCTTCCTTATTCGATTGAACCACGAAAACGTGAAATTTCACGAAGGGCACGAGAAAGATTTTCTTCGCGCCCTTCGATCTTTTCGCGATTTCGTGGTTCCAATATTTTTGCCGGAATCGGGATGGGCGAGATAATATTTCCAAAGCCCCAAGGGGGCGGAAGATAAAAGCCAGGGGCACTCGCCCCTGGTTGCGGTTATCGCATAACAATCACCCTGTAAGGGTGACAGAATACCTGCGCCCCGTCTCCCTTTCTTTCGCCCCTTCAGGGCTAGGTTCGATGGGGGACTCGTTTCCAGGGGCGTTGCCCCTGGCTGTTTTCTTTTACCCCTTTGGGGTAATTTCGAATTCGGTTTGTCCTGCATGTTCCGTTTGTAGGGGAAATCCAGATGCACCATTTTTTGTCAGAATCAGGATTGTCAGGATTTTCTGGATGACCAGGATAAAGGCATTTTTTATCCTGAGTATCCTGCTCATCCTGGGAATCCTGATTCAAACAATCCTTTCGCGCCTTCGGCGCAGCAGAAGAAAAAGTGTAAAGGGTTCAAGTGCAAAGGGTAAAAGGGTAATAGCACATAGGGCTACGGAGTCCTGGAAACCCGAAACCCAACGTAGTAGTCCCTGCCGTCCGGGTTGTTGTTGTTCCGATACGCAGACCGGCAGCTCCCGCCGACGTAGTACCAGCTGCCGCCGCGAAGAACCCTATAACTGCCTGAATCGGGCCCCACTGGATCGGCAACCGCTTTTCGGGTAAATGGACTCTG
>CAZFOX010000894.1:0-2255 GCA_964520565.1 uncultured bacterium
AATCGATTTCATGTCGAAAGAGGAAATGGTTTACAATCGAGCGATCATTCAGGCAAAGTCGGAGTGCTTGAACGTAATTCTTCAATTAGTAGGCCCCCATTTTTGGCAGGACGTGGAATTAAAAAGCAGGATTGTTTCCTTTTCAAAAAAGTTCTTTTCGGATGGAAGACCGATGGATCCTGAATATTGGTACGAAAAATATGGAATGCTGGAAATCGCGTCAATCCCCAAAGAAAACCTGACCGAAAAACAATCTTTGGATTTAGCGTGGGCTGAATCCGCCGCCACGTTAAGCGTTCAGCTAGCGGGTTTTCTTTATTCTGCAGAAAGCGATGAATATTACCTAAAACTACTACAACAATGTGCGGATTCAAAATTCCCTGTCATTCAAAAAAGGGCAGAATATAATCTTTCGGAGCCATCACGAACGGCCTGGTCGAGTGGCATGTATGAGTTATACGCCGATGTGTATCCAATGGCACCAATGCCAAAAGAGGATGAATTCTGGAAACAAATGGGAGGGCTCAAGGGCAGCACACGGACGACGAAAGAGAAAACCCATGACTAAAAAGGAAAAAAGGAATGTTATAAGAAAGTATAATTTTCGACGGAGTCTTTTTTGAAACATACAATTCGATGAAAATCAGTCATTTGATCACGGCGTTTTTTGGCATTATAGCGATCGGATTGCTATGGGTATTAACCAATATTTCAGAGAGAAATCCTATTTATATCGCGCAAGAAAAGAGTGTGTTTCTCTCATCGGATGCAACACCCGTCTCAATGTCTCATCCTCAGTCCCAAGAAATAATAAAGGAAACCGATGAAGGAAACCATACTATACGAAGCATCTCTCTGGATGTTCATGCGACACTGGATCCAAAAGTGGAGGATAGAATTATTGCTTGTTCTCTATACACTGGTGAGTGCGAAGTTCTACTGACATAAATTTGTAAATCTTGATAATTCAGATAGTTACACAAACGTTGAACCATATCACATGAAACATCTCAAGTATTTGTTTTTACTATACTTAAATGTCAAATGCTTGAGAACTTCGCACTCTTGAGTATACAAAGATAATGAAAAGATCATGGAGAAGAAAAGCCTTTCTTCTACGACAGAATATACAGAATATACTTTTGATAATCTGACTGCAGGGAAATCGTACACAATCATTGCCAGGGCCAGCGGATATATTCCCACTCAGGAATCGATGGTCGCCGATGATGGAAAAAAACTTATAACTCTCTCGATCTTTCAGAATCCTATTCTATCACTCGCCGTGCATAACGAGAACGACCAACCGGTCTCCGGAGCAGAATGCATTATACAATCGAATTCACAGGGTATTTTTTCCTCCAAATTGGAAACCAATAACCGAGGAATGATTGAAACGGAATTGCCATTTGCCGGTGATTACGAAATCGCTCTTACACATCCCCTACACGCGGAAAAAGCACATAAAGTCGTACGCATTGACCGAAATCCCAATCACCTGAAAATCTTGCTTCCAGGGAAAACAGGGATGATTTTTGGCCGAGTCGTCAATGATTTAGGCCACCCTCTTCCCAATGCGGTTGTATCCTTATTCGGAAATACAGTCCATAATCGATTGGCGACGGCCGAAACGATCCAGGATGGCCTATATGCTTTTAACTCGCTCAGATTGTCCAATTATTTTCTGAATGTTGATGCCGGCGATTTATACATCCAAAACGATATTTCCTATTCGGAGCAAAAGAAAAAGGATTCCTTATTCCCTCCTATTACACTAACCCCGGAAAATCCAAATGCCGAAGTTAATTTTACGGTTATCCCTGCCGTTTCCATCCAAGGAAAGGTTGTGAATGATAATAACCAGCCGGTTTCGGATGCTATTATCAAAGCCGGAATTCAGGGAACGAGAGAAACGTCGGTGCGACCCGTATATCAAGATATCCATTCAGATGAAAACGGAGAATTCTTCTTCCCCATCACGGTGAGAGTGGATGGATGGACAACACTTTTACTATCCGCCATTCATCCGGAATACGGTCGTAAAACGGAACGAATCGAAAAATATGCAGAACGCGCTGCAGATCAAACGTTCTTGCTCGTCCTGGAAAAATCCAGCGGTGTCTTAAAGGGATCGGTCGTTACCTTTCGTGGAAACGATCCCGTTCCTTCCGTTCCTCTGGAAATAATATCCTATGTATTTCGAAACGACGAACGCTTTCATCATATCCGACACACCGATGAAGACGGAAATTTCT
>CAZFOX010000895.1:0-2254 GCA_964520565.1 uncultured bacterium
AAACGCCAGATAGTTATCATCCATCTGGCAAAACCACCACATCCCCTCCTGGGTGATGGACGTAAACGCATTGGGAATCCATAAACGCGTCGGTAATTGAACGTATCGGAGATCGATAAATTCGTCGTCATTGGCAGCATTAGCCCGCTTACGGTCGCAGCGCCCAAACCGGCAGAAAAGAACGTTCTTATATTGAAAACACGAGGCGTTCCATAAATAATATTCATCGTCTAAAGACTGTATGCCGCCGCTGGCCAGCTCGTTACCGGTTAAAGAAAACAAATGATGGCCGTTGTTTTGATCGTCCAGAATCATCAAATCCCAGGGGCGGGAATGCCAGGGTACGCTTTCATCGTGCAATCGAAATGAACTCAGAATAAACGAGGGGGTCACATAGGAATACTTCTGTCCGGTGTCCTGCTCCGGTGCCGTGGGATTGCGGCTGATCCGGTTTTTGATTTCATAAATGCCGCGCGTTCGATACTCTCGCGCCAGGCGTACCAACACGGCGGGCGGCTGGTAAGTGGAATGGCATAAATGAAGAACCAGCGAATCGCTGAGCGGAAAGGATTCGCTCCGCATCGGCCAGCCAAAAAAAATATTCTGCAGTCGATTACACGGCAGCGGGTAGAAAGTCTCCAGATCCCGGCAATGCACGCCCCCCCACTGGCTCTCCAAAGATTCCAGGGCCAGATCGGCGATCGGAATGTCGATCGAAGCCTCCGCAAGAGGCACGAATGCCGGTTCTTCCGGCCAATCGCGCAAATTCAAAAACGCCGCCAGGCTGGAATGGCTCGCCGGCGAAGAACGATCAGTATAACCGTACCGAATTCGCTGCTCCATCCAGCGGCGTGCCTCCTGGACATACCGCTCCTTGTGTTTTCGATTGGATTGCTTATCCGGCCATTCATATTCCGGCGTGGCCTGCTCGACATGTTTTGCCCATAAAAGCCGGATAGACGTCTCCAGGATATCCTGGCTTTCCGGCGCATGGGCGGGACGCGGAGAAGCGGATTGAGCAGCGATCCAGGCGGCGATCTCGGTTTCCAGATGAATCCGGGTATCCTTGCGAAGCCGGTCTACGTCTCCCTGAAAAACATGTAGCAATCGGAGAATCAGCGAACATTGGAGGAAGTCCGTTTCCAGATGGTCGAAGGAGAGCAAAAGCAAATTGGCCTGATCGATATCCTGGTTCAAAAACAGCAAGGCGACTCCCTGCTCCACCGGGTTATCGTCGATTTGCGCGATAAGACGAAGGTTTTCCCGTTGCCGGTCGCGGTATTGATTCTGGATTGTCTGAATATCCACAACCGAAGCGTCGCTTCCGGCTGCCATGCCGGTCGGGAACAATCCACATCCAATCAATAGAATCAAACCGCAGAATTTTCTCATTCGGGATTCCCGGCGGGGGACCTTCACCCTTCCTGTTTCTCCCCCCAACCGCGGCAGGAATCAGATATGACGAAACGGCAAAAAGTCATCCACGAAAAATCGATCCACACGACTTCGGGGCTCGATCCATGTGACTGGTACAAGATATTGTTTATGTTTCGTCTTCAAGACACTTTTTGCCGGATTATCAAATGTCGATAAACCGCACTTCGGGCGCATGCTCCTGGATGAATTCCCGGCGTGGATCGACAGCGTCTCCCATCAGAACCGTAAAGATGTTCTCTGCCTCGACGGCGTCTTCCATATTCACCCGCAGAATCGTACGGGTTTCGGGATTCATGGTGGTTTCCCAAAGCTGATCGGGATTCATTTCGCCCAGTCCTTTGTACCGCTGGATATCCACACCGCGCCGGCCGGCTTTTTTCACGCATTCCAACACGTCGGGAAGAGAGTATATCATGATCTCGACGCCTTTTTCATCCAGCCGGAATAGCGGATCGGCCTTCTCGTCTTCGGGCGATTCGCTCTGGCCGTTTCCATTCTTCCCATTCAACGATTGCGCCTCTTCGCCGAGCGGCCAATAAGCCAACAGGTCGATCCCGCTTTTTTCCAGTTTTTTAATCAGCGGTTCGATCTCCTGCGACTCAAAAAATTCAATCACCTTGTAATGCATTTTGGGAGTTTCGGACTCCTCCGGAACATCTCCGGTTTTCCCATTTTTCTCATTCAGGTTTTGTAACTCCTCAATGATGGTTGAATAATCCTTCTCCGTGCAGGCATATTCGATACCGGCATCGCTGACGATTTTGTAAAGCGGCATTTTTCCGTCTTTATCCTGGCGCGCAACTAACAACTCGTGAAG
>CAZFOX010000896.1:0-2251 GCA_964520565.1 uncultured bacterium
CCAAGGCACAAAGAAGCGCTAGATTGATATGGAACAAAGAAAGTATTTTATTCATTACAACCTACCAGATTCATTTCATCCACAGGCAAAAGAGGCTGACGGGAACGGAAAGGCAGCGGATCGGGGGAAACGGGCGAATTGGGATGAAGAAGTAGTTGCAATTGCGTGGCGGCCGATTCGATCTCCAGGCGGGCTTCTTCCATTTTGGTATTCAGGAAGTTAAACGGGAGCAGCGAAGTAATGGCGATGCCCAGGCCAAAGGCGGTGGCGATGAGCGCTTCGGCAATGCCTCCCGTGATGGCGCCCGGTGCGCTGAGTTCTCCGCCGATGAGAGAAAACGAGCCCATCATGCCGGTGACCGTGCCCAGCAATCCCAGCAGGGGCGCGAGGGTGATGACCGTATCCAGAATGGGGATCCCCCAACGAAACCGTTTCAGTTCCCGTTCTTTCGCAAAGAGCAAGGCGCTGGAAAGCGATTTATCCTTGTGGCGTAACGCATAATCCAACACACGAATCACGAAATATTTCGATGTGCCGCCAATGCGTTGCGCCGTTTCCAAATCGCCTTGGCGAACACATTCCAGAAATTTTTTCAATGCTTTCCGGTCGCGGGTGCGGCGCTGGTTCAGCAGAAAGAAGAGGCGGTCGATGACAGCGCCCAAAGCCAGGATCGAAGCGCAGAGGAGCGGCCACATAATCGGCCCCCCTTTTTGGAAAACAGAGATCAAACTGCTTTTTTCCAGACTTGCCTTGTACGCTTCGAATCGATTGGATTCCCAGAAAGCGAACCCGTTCGAAAAAATCCCGCCGGATTTTACTACAGCGGGAACGCCCGTTCCCGGCGAAGGGGAATCGGTTCCCCTGTCGGGATGACAAAACGGGACAATGACAAGAAGCAGGTAGAAAGAAAGGAGTAAAGAGCGAAGGGAAAAAAGGTTATACATGATCCTCACCTCGGTTGAAAGCGTATGGGTACGCGCATTTTGCAGGGAACGCGCTGGCCGCCTCGGACGGCCGGTTCGAATTTCCATTGTTTCACCGCATCGACGGCGGGTTTTTCAAATTCCTTGTGCGTCGATTTTTCGACGCGGGGATTCGTTACTTTCCCTGACGAATCGACGATGAAAATCACGTGAACGACTCCCTCGACCGATCGCATGCCAGAGGGATATGTTGGAGCGGTTTGGAAGATCGCCCGCGGTTTTTGATCGATTTCTGCCATGCTGAAGGCATCGTCGAGGTTTTGTTCCAAGGTACCGGGTTTCCCGGTTCCCCCGATGCGCCCTCCGGACGAGAAGGATAACGCCTCGGTAAAATCGCCGCCCCCGCCGGCTTGTCCGCTGAGGGCCGCTTCGATAGCGCCCAGGCTGGCTGCTTCCAAGCGGGGTGCGTTATTGGCGGCGGAGAGTTCCAGATTGCGGATGATTTCTCCGGCATCCGGGGCTTGTTCGGTTTCCGTTTCCATATCCTCGGTTTTCTCGGTATCTGTTTCCTTCGGTTTTTCTTTCTTGTCTTCGGGAGCTGCGTCGTTTTCGCTCAGCAAATCCACCTGCTGCAATGTTCCTTGATCATCCGCTCGTTCGAAAAACACCAAACCGCCGAACAGAATCACCCCTAGGTGAACGACAATGGCGAAAAGAATTCCCAAAACCAATCCTGTTTTCATGGTAATTCACGCGAGTGTCTAATTCTTAAGTGTCTATTTTTTATCCGTATTGATGCCGACTTTTCCGATCCCGATCTTGCGCACTTCGTCGAGTACGGCGACGACGTATTTGAAATCGGCGCCGGAATCGCTGTTGATGATAACTTTTGGATCTTTGGCCGTTGTTTTAAACGTCTGGAGTTTCAGCGGTAATTGTGCGATGGTGATCTTTTCCTTGTTGAAGAAGACATCGCCTTTATCGGTGACGCTGAGTGTCACGGCTTTATCCATTTCCTGTTGATCGCCGAGAGAAGACGAACTGGCAGCGGTGGGCAACGATACTTGTACACCCTGGTTTTTGGTCATGGAGAGCGAGACCATAATGAATGTTGCTAGAAGAAAGAAAATAATATCGATGAGCGGAATGATTTCGATCCGCGCGCGTTTTTTATTGCCGCCTCCCGATGGAGTATGCATGGCATCAGTCCTCCTTTAAGGCTAAATCCAAATCCGGCCATTCCTGGCTTTGTTCGATTGCCGCTTCTGCAACCTCTGTGGGATGTACCAGTAACTCCAACTGTGTTGCGGCCGTTTCGATTTCGATAC
>CAZFOX010000897.1:0-2242 GCA_964520565.1 uncultured bacterium
ACGCCGTTATAATACCATCCACAATGGGTGATGTACCAATTTCCATCTCGATCATGAACAATTTCCGGAGCATGAGTAGGAATCGAAGTAATGCGTTGATTCATACTCCAATGAAAGGGATTTGGCGATCGATACACCGCCGTATTTCGATAATCGCCATCCGGCCCGGTGAAAAGATAGAAATAACCGTCGCGTTCAACGACAAAAGGCGATTCTACCGGTCCGGCGGCCGTTCCCACTGAATCGTGAATAAAAGCAACGCTACGAGGCGACCAATGCAACAGGTCCTGGCTGGTTCGATAGGCAACGATATGATTGCCTTCCGGACGGTCCAGTGTGGCTGTGTAGTACATAACGTATTGATCGCCGATTAGGAGAACCATCGGATCGCGGGCGTCGTAGTAATCTTCGAACAACGGATTGCTTTCATACCGCTGCCAGTGAAACAGATCGGAGGAAGTAGCCAGGTGGATACGGTACTGGTAATGGCTCTCCAAGCTCCCAGCACAATAGAACATATAAAAAACGCCCTCTCTCTCGATGATATGAGGCGCCCAAAGATGGCTCTCTCCGGCGTTAGTATCGGTGGTCAATGCAAAAGGATGTTTGTTCCAGGGATACTGGAGAAAATAC
Organism: uncultured bacterium; assembly: GCA_964520565.1. Classification (GTDB taxonomy): domain Bacteria; phylum Hinthialibacterota; class Hinthialibacteria; order Hinthialibacterales; family Hinthialibacteraceae; genus CAZFOX01. The sequence continues at coordinate 634 of CAZFOX010000897.1, forward strand.
GGCGATGTGGCATGAGCGAATTGATCCTCCGCTTCGGGATCGGGTGGATAAGGATTGGTAATCCCGAAAAGATGCCACAATCCATTTAAGTCCTGGACAATGCAATGATCGTTGATATACCACCAACCCTCTTCCCCCCAACTCTGATCGTAGAGGTGGATAAAATCTCCGGGTTCGGGAACGGATGCCGGGGGAAACATTACCGCGGATGGCTGTATCGAGTTGATTTGAAAGGAGGCGCTCGCATCCAAAAGATAGAGACCAATCCGGCTGCCGCCGGGAATCGGATTTCGTGTTTCTAAAACCGGGTAGTTGAGGTCGTTCAGATAGACTCGGATTCCACTTAGCCCGGTTACGATTCGTAACCCCATGTTTGTTCCATCTTCAACGGTTAGAGGGTAAAAATCGAGTCTCTCTTCATAAGGCCAGGAATAGAGATGGAATAACAACAGAGAGTGGAGATCTCGGTCGTATCGGACGCCGTACCCCCTTTGGCCATCTTCATCCATCCAGACCAAAATTCCGGCTCCATTCCCTTCCCAGAGAACGATATCCACTTGGATATCTAATTGGTGGGGTAATAAATTGGATGAGAGAAGACGCGCATCCAGATCGGAACGCCCAGCAATACGGTTTTTTTCCCAATTCCACTCTCCCCGCGAGACAGTCCATTCAATGGAGGCGGGACTGGGTAATTGAGGCGGAGTATCCGGCCAATAGAAAGTAAATGCAAACACATCGGATTCATCCAATTGCCGATCGCCGTTGATATCAATATCAAGCGATTCCGTATGCCAGGTATTCATGAATTCCAATAAGGTTTTAGTCGCTTTGTATCGGGCCAGCGACCAATATACATCGAACGGCTGATAGAGTTGAAAAGTGGATTGCGGCTTTGTCCAGGTGTATTGCGCTGGATCGAATTCAACTTCAGATAATCCTGAGGCAACACAACTCAGTTGAACGGTGATCATTGTGAGTAAAAAAGGTTTTCGCATAAGAGCGCAATGAATCCATGAGTATGCAGGGATTTTCTCTATTTATATCCAAAGCCATACGATGTCAATAAGTTTTACCCGAAGTTATTATACTATGTTGTAATAATAAATGCATACAACATAATGCTTATATCCATACACCAATCGGATAGATCACTTCACTCGCAAATTATCCTGCTTAATATGAATAAGAGAGGATCATACCATTCTATAAAGTCTGAGAGCTGGAGTAATGACATATGGTTCTTTCTCAAATAATACGAATGGCTACTTATTTCTTACTATGGTCATTGACATTCTCCAATTTATACGCAGCGGAAGAATCCGCGAATACGCCTCCAACAAACGTCCCTCCACCCACTGTATCCTATATCATTACGGAGGCTACGACGATCCCGCTGACGTATGAATATATTGGCGTGACCGAACCCTCCAAAAAAATCGATATTCATGCACGAATTCGAGGTTATCTAGAAGCGAGATTATTCAAGGAAGGCGACGTCATCAAAGAAGGCGCTTTGCTTTATAAAATTGACTCCCGTTCCATTAAAACAGACGTGGAGATCGCTTCGGCGCAAGTCGAGCAGGCGGAAGCCCGTCGAAAGTTAGCC
>CAZFOX010000898.1:0-2239 GCA_964520565.1 uncultured bacterium
GTCTTTTCCTACGATTATCCTGTCACCTTGCTGAAAGAGGGTTTGGCTGGACCGGTGAAATCGGTTCAATGGGAGATTCAGGAATTCGAGATGGTGGATAACCGGAAAGAATGGAAGAAACCGCATCTCTGGCGATCGATTGATTTTGATGGGAATGGGAATGCCATTCGCGAGGCCTTTTACGATGATTCCAATCAATGTTGCAGCGTGAGTACTTTTGAGAGGAAAGATATTGGCATACTGGCGATAACCGATTCGGTTTCCATAAGGGGTGAAAAACAACGATTCATCCGCCAATATAATAACGATGGGAAGATTATGAATGAGCGATTGGAGGATGAGAAGGGAAAGACAATTCGTCGATGGATATTTCAGTGGGATGGAACGGACCGAAAGGACGATGTCCAGGTATTGGATATGGATGGAAAATTGGAAGGCAGCTCGGAATGGTTTTATGACGAGCGCTTTCGTGTTATTCGAAAGTGTGCTACCGGGAAGAAGGATTTAGAGGTTCGTTACGAATACGACGATCGAGGTCGCATCCGCAGGAAAGAGCATATTCAACGATATTCGGGTGAACGGTTTGTCATGACTTACGAAGATGGCCGGGAAATATCCCATGAGACGTACGATCTCGACAACCATCTGAAGTACCGGATTACCTATCGATACGAATACGACGACCACGGAAATTGGATTCTAAAGGCGGAAATCGCGCAGCCCATTCCCGGCGAGGAATGGGCTGCGAGTGAAGTGCAACGAACGATCCGGACGATCGAGTATGATTAAGTTCCATTCTGAATGTTGCAGAACATATCGGGTGGGCAGAGTGGGTCCTTGGGTCCAACCCATGTAATATCACCCTTGCTGATAAGCCCATTGGATGATTGATAAGCGAAACGAACCGAGCCGCCGGGGCAGGCTTGAGCGGCGTTGCTGTAGTCCCGGTTTCCGCCCCAACCGTTAATACCGTCTGGTCCCCAACTGTTCAGCCGCCAGAGATGTCCCCATCCACCCGTGTGACTCGAACCATAATTGTTCACATAGTCGTACGCCCATCCCCATTGGGCGAAGTCCGCTTGATTGGCATACGTGGCGAAAGGATCGTGAGGAATCGAACTGATGTAGGCGATCGGCGTTGTTAGACGATAGAGGCGCACTTCGTTGGGGTGCCAGCTGTCCCATGTGCCGGGAACCCGGGGTTTATCGCATGGCGGGTAATCGTTGCCGTCGAGCCGGTACATTTCCAAGGCAGTCTCCTGGGTTTTCAGGTCGGAGATCGCACGGCTGATTTTCGCCCGCATCTGCGCGTTGAGAAAGTTTGGCACTGCGATGGCCGCCAGAATCCCGATGATTGCCACGACGATCAACAATTCAATCAGTGTGAATCCCTTATTCCGCATCATAACCTCCCGTTCTTATCATAATAAAAAATAGCGGTACCAGAAAATATATCATATCATGAAAAATAGAAGAGGTTGCAACGAAAAAAAACTCGGGCCGTTGTCCTGCTTTGGAGGAATATTCACGGGCTCCTGGAAAGGCGAGTTTTACTGGTCGTTGGTTTTCACTGCAGCGGCCTCTTGATAGACCCGCACGTAATCGATGAGGTATTTCTGCGGGAAGATGGAATCATCGATGCCTTGTTGGCCTCCCCAACTTCCTCCGATGGCGGCGTTGAGAATCAGGTAGAACTCCCGGTCGAACGGCCAGCCGGACGTTCCTTCGCCTTCGTTTTGGAAGGTGAAATACTTCGTGGTATCGACGAAGAAATCGATGCGATCGGCGAACCATTCGATGGCGTAGATGTGAAAATCGGCATAAGGTTTTTCGATCTTGATCTTGTCGCCCTTATTGGTTTTTTTAACGTGGTTGTATTTTTCCGTATGAATATTGGCGTGGATTGTGTCGGGATCGTATCCGACGTTTTCCATGATATCGATCTCGCCGCATTTCGGCCAGCCGACTTGTTTGATGTTCGTGCCCAGCATCCAGATGGCAGGCCACATGCCTTTTCCGGTGGGCAGTTTGGCGCGGACTTCAACGCGCCCGTACTTCCAGGTGGCCGTATTGGCGGTGTGGAGGCTGGCGGAGGTGTATTCGCCTTTTTCGAATTTCTCTTTGCGCGACTCGATAATCAGAACGCCGTCTTCCACGCGGGCGTTTTCCAGTCGCGCCTTGGTATAATATTGCTTCTCATTATTCCGAATAAATCCCACTTCGTAGTTCCATTTCTTGG
>CAZFOX010000899.1:0-2229 GCA_964520565.1 uncultured bacterium
GATATCCTGGATCGCCTCGCCGGGAGAGGTCATGTCTTCGACTTCGAAGCCGAGCATGGTTAAAATCCGCGCCGTCTCTTCCGGCGGCGGAAGGCCGGGAAGCAATTCTTGAAGCCATGAATAGGGGAGTTTCATGATTTGAACGCTTTAATGGACTGAGATCGAACGTTTAATACCCCAAGGGGGCGTTGTTTCATAACCAGAGGCATCGAATCTTCACGGATTTCCAGAGCGGTTTTTCTCGATTGGAAGCAACGTACCATTCCGTTTTATCTGGATTTACGTGAATCCCGTGATCGTATCGGCTCGAAAAGAGAGCGTCAAGAGGCGCAAATGTCGATTGGAGCGATTCTCAAAATTCCGTTCCCATTTGCGTTTCGAAAAAATGAGAAATGATTGGCTTTTTCGAAGAGGGGCGTGAAAGAAAAGCACACACTTTTCAGAACCACTTTAGGAGAGCGACCAACATAAAGTGTCGAGTAAAAAACAACGAGCCGGCTTTTAGATTGCTTCACTTCGTTCGCAATGACACGAACGTATCGCATTGTCATTGCGAGCAAAGCGAAGCAATCTAATGATGATCCTATGCGCCAGTTGATCCATAGCATGCTTTTTAACCCGACCACATTAAACGGTCAGGCTACTAGCCAAAGATATTTGAAATTCAGGTATTTGCAAATTCTATCAAGGCTCCAAACGTATTCTGAGAGATAAACTCGCAGAATCGCCTTGATAGAATCTATAGAACCGTTCTATTTATTTGTTTTTTTTAAGAAAAACTCTTGCGGAGAAAGAGAAAAAATGATTTAATACACAAATGTTCAGTAATCCAATCCACCGCTGGAGGAATCAAAACTGTGGCTACCGACCTGAAAGACCGCGAAAAAGCAATCGATCTCGCTATTTCTCAAATTGAAAAGCAGTTCGGACGGGGTTCCATCATGAAAATGGGCGATACGCCCGTTCAAAAAGTTTCCGTAATCCCAACCGGTTCGCTGGCGTTGGATTGGGCGCTGGGTGTGGGGGGTCTTCCAAGAGGCAGAATCGTGGAGATTTACGGGCCGGAATCCTCGGGGAAAACCACCCTGGCCCAGCATGTGGTTGCCGAAGCGCAGAAAGCCGGTGGGGCCGCCGCGTTTATCGATGCGGAACACGCCATCGACGTGGCGTACGCCCAGAAACTGGGAGTGGATATCGACAACCTGCTGGTTTCCCAGCCGGATACGGGCGAGCAGGCTCTCGATATTATGGAAATGCTGGTACGCAGCGGCGCATTGGATGTCATCGTCGTCGATTCGGTGGCCGCCCTGGTTCCTCAGGCGGAAATCGACGGCGAGATGGGCGACACGCAAGTCGGCCTTCAGGCACGTATGATGTCCAAGGCCATGCGGAAACTGACCGGTATTTTGAGCAAATCGCAGACTTGCGCCATCTTTATCAACCAGATCCGCGAAAAGGTCGGCGTCATTTTCGGAAATCCCGAAACCACCAGCGGGGGACGGGCGTTGAAATTTTACGCTTCCGTCCGTCTCGATATTCGCCGTACGGGTTCCATTAAGGAAAAGGGGGAATCGGTCGGCAACCGGGTCAAGGTCAAGGTAGTGAAAAACAAGGTCGCCCCGCCATTCCGGGAAGCGGAATTCGATCTGACCTTTGGGGAAGGAATCTCGCAGACCGGCGAGACCCTCGATCTGGGCGTGGAATATAAGATCGTGGATAAAAGCGGCGCGTGGTATATGTATAACGACCAAAAACTGGGGCAGGGACGCGAGAACGCCAAGGTCACGCTGAAAGAGAATCCAGAAATGTATGAGGAAATCCGGTCCCAGATCAAGGAAAAAATGGGCGTTACTCCACCCAGTACGTCGTCCGGCGATTCTCCGGAAGAAGCATAGGAGTTATCCCGCTTGGCCTGCGTCTTACTCTATGGAATAATAGGAGTCGTGGTCTGACTGTTTCATATTTTCCTATTGCCGGGTAAGCATACTATGAACCTACCGGCGAATCGGATCGTCATCAGATCGCTTCGCGATGCTTTTATTTGGGATACCCCAAAGTATCGCCAGGGCGGAAAATACACCGCTCTTGGCACTCTTCGTTTCGAAAAAGCCAGGATTGATTGGCTTTTTCGAAGGCGGGACGTGTTTTTCTCCTTTCCCTCACCCTAACCCTAACCCTATCCCGCTAGGAGAGGGAATATCTCTCTGTGAGGGGTGGGAGAAAACCTGG
>CAZFOX010000900.1:0-2219 GCA_964520565.1 uncultured bacterium
GAATGATGGCGAGGGGATCTTCGGTGCGGGGATTGTCGGACGTCACGATCACCCGGTCACTGAAACGGAGGGCAATCTCTCCCATAATGGGGCGTTTGCTGCGATCCCGGTCGCCTCCACAACCGAACAGGGTGACGATGCGGCGGTGGGGAATGGCCACGAGGGTATGCAGGCACTTTTCGAGGGCATCCGGAGTATGGCAGTAATCGACAACGACCTGTGCGCCGATTGTATTAGGGACCGATTCAAGCCGTCCGGGAACCGCCACCAGATTTTCCACTCCCCGGCGAATGGCATCGAGGGGGATTCCTCCCGCCCAGGTGGCGGCGACCGCGCCCAGAATGTTGTAGACGTTGTGGCGGCCGATGAGATGGGTGTGGATGGCGAGACGGTCTCCCTGGCGCGTCTCCAGCGTGAAGGTATTGCCGGTCAGGCGCACGTCGAGATCACGAGCGCGGAAATCGGCGTCCCGATCGATGGCGAAGGTAACGATGCGCTTGTCTTTCAACTCCTCTGCGAACCGGCGTCCAACATCGTCGTCCAAATTCAAAACGCAGACTCCATCGGGAGTGAGGTGTTCGGTGAAGAGTTTTTTCTTCGTTTCCCGGTACTCTTCCATGGTTTTATGGAAGTCGAGATGATCGAGTGTGAGGTTTGTAAAAAGAGCGACGCCAAAGCGGATTTCATCGACCCGGTGAAGCGCCAAGCCGTGCGAAGAGACCTCCATGACCAGATGGCTCGCCCCACTATCGACGATTTCGCGGAGAAGCCGCTGCATTTCGTGCGGGAGGGGAGTGGTGTTGGAGGCATCGATGCGTCTGCCGCCGTACCGATACTCGATAGTGCCGATCACGGCAGCGGCCAGGTGGTGAGCGATCAGAATCGACTCGATCAGGTAGGAGGTTGTCGTCTTGCCTTTCGTGCCGGTGATGCCGAAGATTTTCAGTTTTCGCGCGGGGTGATCGTAGAAATTGGCGGCGATCCAGGGGAGCACGGCGAGCGTATCGTCTACAACGATCTGAGTAACGGGAGCCGGGCAAAGGCGATCAACCACCGCCGCGGCCGCCCCTTGTTGCGCCACGGCATCGAGAAAATCGTGGCCGTCAAACGCGCCGCCTCGGAGAGCGACGAAGAGATCGCCCTCCCGAACCTGGCGGGAATCGCAGGTCAAGCCGCGAATCGTGGCGGGAATCGTGCCCCGCACTTCGCGAATGGAAACACCCTGGAATACTCGATCACCCTCGTTCATAACCCAATCCTCAATCGGGCTCGTCCGGCCATCGCACAGGCCGAACCATCCAACAAAACAAAAAAACTATCGACGCGCTCCGTTTACCGTTGCACCACCCACTCGGAAGTGGTTTGAATATCCGGATCAGTAAGCACCGGTTCGCATCGAACGATTCCTATATCTTCATTCCCGGCCAGTGAAGTTCCCGCTGGGATGGATTGCGCAACAACCTTGCCGGAACCCTCGAACTGCCCGCGCAACCCATTGACGGCCAGACGGACGACGGCTTCGCGGATTGGCAGACCCATCAGGTCGGGCATGACGCCGGGGCTTTCGGGGCTGGTGGGCCAGGGAGAGATCGGCATTTCCTTATTCACACCAAACGTAATAGGCAATCCCGCCGTCGAATCGGCAATGGAAGCGCCGTTGGGCGCCGGTTTATTTTTTCCGTTCAAGGCGGCGATATAGAGCGGATCGCTCTTGTCGGTGGGGCTGAGTCCCCAATAGGCGACCAATTCCTCGGCGATTTTCAGGAACACCGGTCCCGCCACTTCGCCGCCGTATTTTTTGTTTTTCGGTTCGTCGACGACGACCACGATAACCGCCTGGGGATTTTCAGCCGGGAAGAAACCGGCAAAGGACGCAATACGGGCGCGGGGGATATAACCGCCGTTTTTGAGATCGGGTTTTTGAGCCGTGCCCGTCTTTCCGGCGATATGGAAACCGGGGATGCGAACGCGGCGTCCGGTGCCTTCGGGATTTTCGGTGACGTCGATCATCATTTGGACGATCTGCTCGGCCACTCTATTCGAAACGATGGGAGCGGGTTTTTCGGGTTGAGAGGCCTGGAACAGGCCGTCGGAACGGCGTTTTCCAAGAATGATGCGAGGAGTACGATAGACGCCCCGGTTGGCGAGAGCGGCGTATGCGCCCGCGAGAACGAGCGTATTGGTGGAGATTCCCTGACCGAAGGGAACCGCGCCGAGAG
>CAZFOX010000901.1:0-1917 GCA_964520565.1 uncultured bacterium
TGATTGCTAATCTTCCCGGGCCGGGAGCCATCGATTATTTTGAACTCCAATTCGATAAATTGGATATCGAGATCGCCAATAATATCGCGCTCGAAATCTATTGGGATGGAATGGATATTCCTGCCGTGCAATGCAATCTACGGCGGTTCTTTTGTAATATCGATTTTCAAAATGACTGGTATTCCATGTTGATGGGTTACCTGAGCGATATACATCTTCTTTATTGCCAGATGTTTATGCCGTTCAAAGCAAAAACGCAAATCTATCTCACTAACCTGAATAAAGAAGCAGTGAACGTCGCTTTTCGATACCACATTAATACTGACTCCCGAAAATTGCCGGCGGATCCTTTATATTTGTATGTGCGCGCCAATCAGAGGGGATTGTATAACGGATTGAATTATCCACTTCTCGAATTTGAGGGGCAAGGCAATTTCTTTGGTATTAACGTGCTTGGGTATTCGGAATCGACCCAACAGAAATTGTTTTTCCTGGAAGGCGATGAATATATCTTTGTCGACGGAGAGCGAGATCCCAGTCTATCCGGAACCGGTATGGATAATTATTTCAATGGAGACGACCGCTTTAATAAAATTCAATATTTTTGGTGCCCGAATTACGGGTGCCTCGCTATCCTCGATAAGACCTCGCAAAATGAAAATATCATACAATCCGGTTGTAATCTCTTTCGTTTCAGCATCCTGGATCACATCCCCTTCCGATCCTCGATCATGAATATCCAGGAAATCGGCTGTCCGAATCAGCAATTCGCCAACCCGGACGAAGCGGGAAAACAAACCCTGCTGAATTGGACTTGCTATTGGTATGGAAAGCCGTCAAAAACATCCGTTCCGAGAAACGAACATGCATTTTACTATGTGATCTCCGATTCCGAACAAGGCGTTCCCACTCCGGATAGCCCAATTATGTTTGGCCCCACTTTAAAACTTCAACTCCCGGCGGGGAAATGGTGGATCCACTATGCGCCGGTAACTAACTTGAACGACGTCAAATCGATGATTCAGGAAGTGAATTGACCGCTCTGGATTCTTCCTATCGTTTCGATTCATTCGGCCAGCCCGCCTGGCTCGTGCAGGCAATCCGGCTATTAATCCTGGCTGGGCTAGGGCTGGGTCTTTTTTCGGTTTGGAGCCGGTATTTCATATTTACAGATGGGACGGTTTACGCTGCTTTAGCCCAAAACCTGGTGGAAGGGAAAGGATTGGATTATTGCGGAGCTACCCACCTTTTCTATCCACCAGGATATCCTTTCGCGATCGCTTTTCTCTATTTGGGGTTACCAGACGTAGAACTGGCTGGACACTTGGTTTCCCTTTTCGCCTATCTCGGTTCGATCTTTCTCACCGCACGGCTGGCCTGGGCAATACGCCCTTCACCCGCCTTTCTTCTTATCGTGACCGGCATAGTCGTTATTCACCCCTACTTCATTCTGTATTCCAGCAGCGTCATGTCGGAATCGTTGTTCGTTTGTGTTGTTCTGGCCGGTACGTATTGCACGTGGATACTGGCCAATCGAGAACGAACGCCCCTGTGGGTATGGTGTTTATGGGGCGTAGTGGGTGGATACGCTTACCTGATCCGGGCAGACGGGATTGTATATTGGTTCCTCCAGGCCTTTTACATTTTTCTGTTCTCCCGCCGCTACTTCCGCTATTGGATTCCCGGCGGCATTATGGCGGCGGTCTTGATGACGTTGACGATACTCCCCTATTTGGTTCTTATCCATCGCGAAACCGGGCAATGGCAATTATCCACCAAAACGCCCATCTTATTAGAATTTTCCCGTATGAAAATGAACGACGACAGTGCTCGGGGAGAAACCCGTCAGACATCCACCCTCTCGGACGATGGAACCACTTTCGCGATCGACCGCGCCCAGGAAACACTGGGAGAGTT
>CAZFOX010000901.1:1927-2214 GCA_964520565.1 uncultured bacterium
GGAACGCGGAAAGGTTGATACGCCGAACCGACATCGTCTTCAGTTGGCTGACCCTGCCCTTACTAATCGCTCTGGCAGCCATATTGAAAAGACACGTTTTATCTCGTCAGTCTTTATTCCTAATTCTCCATGTCTCGCCGATTTTGCTTTTTTCGCTTTTTTATGTCGACGAGCGTTTCATTCTGACGTTTATACCTTTTTTTGCTATGGCATATGCGCGCGTTCTGGTGTGTTCGTTGGATATACTAAGCCGTTATCCAAGTATTATTGTCTGGTGCACTGTATTT
>CAZFOX010000902.1:0-2213 GCA_964520565.1 uncultured bacterium
GGCACTCCAAACACAGATGAAACCCGAATGCTCCGCCATTCTCGATTTCACCTTGGGCAGCATCTATTTCCAACAAGATAAAATGCCGGAAGCGCTGGAAAACTATCTCGCCGCGGTGAAAAAGTTTCCCAGCTTCCGCCGCGCCTGGCGAAATCTTGGATTGCTTTACGTTCGCGACAACCGATATGACGACGCCATCGCCGCGTTTACAAAAATGATCGAACTGGGCGGAGGAGACGCCTACTCGTTCGGTCTGCTAGGCTTTGCCTATTCCGCCAAACAGGATTATCAGGCCTCCGAAGTGGCCTATCGCAATGCCTTGCTCCTTCAACCCGAAAACACCGAATGGCGCCTTGGCGTCACCCGGTGCGTTTTCAAACAGCAGAAGTACGAAGATGCCGTCACTCTCCTGGAATCGCTTCTCGTCCGTTATCCGGATAAAACAGATTTTTGGTTGCTGCAGGCGCAGGCGTTCCTCGGCATGAAACAACCGCTTAAAGCAGCGGAGAATCTGGAAGTCGTCGACACGCTGGGGAAATCGACTGTCGATAGTCTTTTTACGCTCGGCGATATCTATCTCAACGAAAATCTTTTCGATCTCGCCGGACGAGCCTACCGGCGAGCTATCGACCTCGATCCGAAACAACCAATCGCCAGACCTCTCCGTTCTGCGGAAATGTTGGCGGCTCGCGGCGATTTTACTCAGGCCCGGCAAGTTGCCACTCATATCCAGGATGTCTGGAAAAATTCCATGCAAGAGGACGATCGCCGAAAACTGCTCAAACTGGAAGCGCGCCTCAGCATGGTGGAAGGCGCCACGAATGCCGAGACCGCCTCTGTCCTGGAAGAGATCGTCAAACTCGATCCATTGGACGGTGAAGCGTTGCTTCTGCTTGGCCAACATTATGCTCGGCAAAATGAACCCGATCGCGCCATCTTTTATTACGAACGCGCCGAAAGCATCGAGGCGTTCGAGGTGAACGCCAAACTCCGCCACGCCCAGGTACTGGTGGGTCTGGGGCGTTATGCGGAAGCCGTTCCTTTGCTGCGCCGCGCCCAGGAAGTCAAACCCAACGAAGATGTCGCTCAATACCTCAGCCAAATCGAACGTATTGCCAAGACCCGTTGAGTGATTCGGTTTCGAATCGCTCCCAATCTCCATTTTTCCAAGGAATTATTTCACACGACGACAAGGAACCACTCTCCGTGACCCAGGAAAAAAGCGTTATAACCAGATGGCTGGCTTCTTCCCCCAATTGGATTTTAGCCTTTTATGCCATTGTTGTTTCTTTCTCTACCTACTTCTGCATGTATGCGTTCCGAAAACCTTTTGCCGTGGCTGGATACGAATATCCTACGCTATCGCTTTTTAACTTGAAAATCAAAACTGTCTTCGTAATTGCTCAGATCGTCGGCTATACCCTATCCAAATATCTGGGAATCAAGGTCTGCTCCGAAGTGCAACGATCCCAGCGCGCTTACGCCCTGGTTCTGTTGATCGTCTGGGCGGAGTTGTCTTTGTTGTTATTCGCCGTCGTTCCCGTCCACTTCAAAGTCGTCGCGATCTTCCTGAATGGACTCCCGCTGGGCATGGTCTGGGGAATGGTTGTTTCCTATCTGGAAGGGCGATGCCTTTCCGAATTGCTCCTGGCGGGACTCAGTTGTTCGTTCATCGTTTCCAGCGGAACGGTGAAAGACATCGGCAAAATGCTAATGAACCAATATGGCGTCGGCGAATATTGGATGCCCGCCATCGCCGGCCTTATATTTTTACCATTGTATTTTGTATCCGTCTGGCTTTTGAACCAACTCCCTCCCCCCACTCTCCGGGATGAAGCCGAACGAGTCGAACGAGAACCCATGGACGCATCCAAACGCTATGCCTTCGTGCGGCAATTCCTGTCGGGTCTGGTGATGCTTCTGATCGCCTATTTCTTTCTGACCGCCTACCGCGATTTCCGGGACAACTACGGGATCGAAATTATCCGGGAACTGGGATATGCCGATAGAACGGCGATATTTACTCGAACCGAACTGCCCATCGCCTTTGGCGTCATGGCGGTGCTGGCGGCGCTGAATACAATCCGTAACAACCGGCTCGGTCTGATGGGGGCCTATGCGATCATGGCCGGAGGAACGGTGTTGATGGGACTGAGCACCCTGCTCTTCGATATGGAGATAATATCCGGCCTGTGGTGGATGGGTTTAATCGG
>CAZFOX010000903.1:0-2211 GCA_964520565.1 uncultured bacterium
GGTTTTAATGTTGGTTCCTACTTGGATGACCGAATTATCACATCCGCTAAAATCCGTTTATATAACGACAATATAGCTAACGTTGAATCGGGAGTCTATGCAAGAGCATTTAAACAAAATGACAGCTGGGTGGAAAATACGGTCACTTGGAGCAATCAAGGTATGTTTATCGGGGATAAATATGTTGGTTTTGGCGCGAGATTGCCTGCTTCTTCAGGAAGTTGGGTAGAATTTGAGTCGACTCAGCCGTTCCGTATTCACTTTAAAACATTGTATCTCCTAAGAAACCTCTTCTGTAAGTTCTGACTTAGGAGTAAGTTGATACCCGAGTTGGGCGGCGCGTTTTTTCAAATTTTTGAGAACCTTTTCTTGGTAGTGTTGTTCATAATACTCTTGTCCGCGATCGACATACTCCTGTCCATATTTCAACATTCGATAAATAATACAAGCCAATTTACGGGCGGTCGCCGTAATCGCTTTCGGCGGACCTAAGCGACTTTTCATCCGTCGATAATACGCTCCCAAAGCACACCGTGTTTTCTCTAAATTCATCGCCGCCATTCGCAACCCTTGCGCCGCCCGATTAAATACTTTTCGCGTATTCCGCTTCAAAATTTTCCCCCCACTGATGCGATGATTGGGACTCAACCCTAAATAGGAAGCGAAATGCTTCTCGGTCGGAAACTTGGACATATCCCTCCCCACCTCGGAAAGGATCACTTCCGCCGATAGTACATTAATTCCATCCACCTGCGTGAGATCCACTCCAGTAATTCGGTACAATTCTTCGCGCAAATTGAACGCGTCTTTTTTCCCGCGTCGGGATTTTTTATTCCGATTTTTGAACGGGGGGAGCGGCTTCTGTTCCACATCTACTTTCGATTCAAACTGACCCAGGGGCTCTTCGATCTTCCGATCACACCCTTCAATTTGACGTTGATAAAATTCAGATAATTCCAAGGCTGGTTGCAAACAGAATAAATGTTCTTCCCGGTAATCCCCTTCCAATGATTTGGCAATCTCTTCCTCGCTCTTCTGGATGACGGGATGTTTGAGCTGTGCCAATTTCTTCGGATCCCGTTCTCCGGACAAGATCGCACGTAGAATCGCCAACCCGGTCGTTCCTGAAATATCACGGATCACGTTTGCCAAGCGCAGATTCATCTGCACCAACGCTTTTTGCATGTGCTGAATTTCGGTACTGGCCGCCTGCACCAACGTCATCCGATGCCGCAGGTAACTGCGCAATACATAAATCTCGTTCTCCGGACGAAACGATCCCGACAGCAAGCCGTACTTATGCAATTGCTGCAACCCCTGACAGTCTTGGATGTCCGTCTTCCGCCCAGGTACATTTTTCACGTGGTGGGCATTCACCAACTTCACCTCGAATCCCTGGGTCTCCAAAACCTGAAACAGCGGAATCCAATACACTCCGGTCGATTCCATGACGACACTGCGAATTCGGCATTGCTTCAGCCACTCCGCCCACCGATACCAATCCGCCGTAAACGTTTCAAAAGATTGAATCGGATTTTCGTCGCGATCTTCCGGTACCGCTACCCACAATTGGGTCGCGCCTACATCGATCCCCGCTCCATCCGAATGGATCGGAGAAAACGAATGTAAACCTTTGGGTCGTCCTTCGGGAACCTTGGACTTGTGCTTCTTCCTGTTGTGTATCCTATTACCGCTTTCTCGGAAATGGGTTCCAACCGGAGGACGGGTCTTTCGGGAGTCTCCTAAACGGGATAAGGACAATCCATCGCATTGCCCTTTCACCAATGAATTCGCCGAACCGTCCCTAACCATGCTCTTTAACGGGTATCCATACACCATTGATACTTGGGTCATTTCGGTCGGAACTCTCGGCTATTTTACCTGCCTCTCTTGATGCGTACACGCCGGTTTCTTTTTGAATTAGCCCCGTCGTCTCGGGGTGGAATGCTCTTTACCCATCTGAAGTAGGGTTTCCGAAAAATAAATTACACATTCGGTAATTTCTCCCTTTACAGCCCCACTGGCTCTGGGGTTTCTCCGACGCGCACACTACTGTCTATGTAATCGAACGCAGTCGCGGTCACCTCGTGCTGCAGGAATTTTTCCAGGAGACCTTCACCGGAACTTTGGTGAGCGATTTCTGGGCGGCGTACGACTCCGTGACGACGACGCGGCATCCGTGTTGCCTTGCACATCTGTTGGGCGAACTGA
>CAZFOX010000904.1:0-2205 GCA_964520565.1 uncultured bacterium
CCGCTTGAGGATCGAGATCATTTCCGGGCAATGCTGATGCTTGCCGATGCGGTAAGCGAAATAATTCTGATCCAGTTCGGGGTGGTGGAAAATCAACGTGGCTTTCTTGCCCGCCCCGGTGACGCCAGTCGACGAATTGACGTGAATGCCCTGCGGCTCGATCAGACCTTCCTGAATGGCCGGATACAGACCTAGAATCACTGTCGTGGGATAGCAACCCGGATTGGCGATCAGTTGCGCCGATTGAATCTCGCGGCGGAACAGTTCCGGCATCCCATACGCCGCCTGGGCGCAGAGCTCCGGCGATGTGTGTTCGCCCTCGTACCACCCCTCGCGCTCCCGCAGGTTGGGGAAGCGATAGTCGGCCGACAGATCGATCACCTTGCATCCCTTACCGATATAGGCCGGGGCCAGTTTCATAGATACGCCGTGAGGCACGCTGAGGAACACCACATCAGCGCCCTCCGTTTCTCCGACAGTCTCTTCTTGGACAGTCAGATCGCAGACGTTCCGCAGCCAGGACCAAAAATTGGAGATGGGCTGGGTTTCACCGATCCCCGCCCCTGTCAACGAGACGATCTCCACATGGGGATGAGTCAACAGCAGGCGGATCAATTCGCCTCCGGTATAGCCGGTCGCGCCAACGATTTTAACTTTACAGGTTTTTTGGATAGACATCGGAATCACCTTTTTGGGAAGTAAAGCGGGTACCTACATCGTTCCGTTTTCAGGCGGCTCGGCCCCGGTTTCCCGGCATGGATCGGAACAATCGAAAATTCTCGATCCCAGGCCGTATCGGCAGGTATGTACGCGAAGACGCGCGCAAACCGCTGCGCGAACACGCTCTTGGTACTTGCTATGGATGGGGAGAAGTATATCCTTCCTCCGGGGGACTGTCAAAACGCTCAGTCCAATATTTCCACCTGCGCATTTCCCGCAATCGGGTTCGTCCTGTCTGTCTGGACAATAGGGAGTGGATTCGGATAGAGTGGAAAAGGAACACCGTGAAAAATATCGATGGAATATACGGTTCCAACACCGAAAAGAAAAATTGTATAAAGGAGTCTGCACATGAAAAGGATATCGCTGGGGATGGTTTTACTGTCGGCTTTCTGCCTGTCGTCGTTTGGAGCCGCGGATGAGTTTTCTTCCAAGACAATCCAGATCGGCATGATCGTTTCCGATATGGAACAATCGTTGCATTTTTACAAGGAAATCATCGGCATGGTTCAGGTGGAACAGGCCCGTTTCGATGTGGATGCCGATTTCGGACGGCGGGCGGGCTTGACCGACAATCTGCCCCTTCACGTCGAAGTGCTTAAATTGGGTCTCGGCCGCGACGCGACCCAGTTGAAACTGATTTCCTTCGGGAGCCGGGCGAAGAAACAGGAAAACCGGTTTATTCACGATCAAACCGGCGTTCAATACCTCACGTTCAACGTCGTCAATCTCGCGCCCATCGTGGAACGTATCAAGGCCAATCAAATCCCGCTTCTTGGCGAAACCCCCATCGAACTCGGCGAACAGGGTTTTGTTGTGGTGCAGGATCCCGATGGAACCTTTGTCGAACTGATCGGGCCGATGGAAATTATTCCTCCCACGCAATACCAGATCATGAAAGAACAATCCAACTTCGATAAATATAAGAAAGAAGTGCCCTACCGGACACCGTCTCGTTCTGCCAGCAGTGAAAAACCGGCCAAGAAATTCGATTTCTTCGGATTGTTTGGTTCGAAAAAGGAAGCGAAATCCGACAACGAATCAATCGCCAAAGAAGAAGAAGCCACAGCAACAGCGACCGAAACGACTCCGGTTCAGCAAACCGCTCCCAGCCAGGACAAGGCCACCCGCGACAAGTTTAAGAAATTCAAAAAAGAAACCCCCTATTCCACACCGTCGCGCCAGGATGGAAACCGTTTCCTCCCCTGATGCGGTTGAACGCAATTCGAGAGAGATCAAAAGGAAACCTCCCCGCCAAGCGGGGAGGTTTTTAATTGGGGATATCCCGAGTAGTTTGCCCTCCTAGAGCGGTTCTCAAAATGTCGTTCATGTATGTGTTTCGAAAAAGCCAGAAATAATTGGCTTTTTCGAAGATGAAGCGTGAAATTAATACACTCACTATTGAGAACTGCTCTAGTTTGCTTCGCTTGGCTCGCAATGACATTGCGATACGTTCGTGTCATTGCGAACGAAGTGAAGCAATCT
>CAZFOX010000905.1:0-2203 GCA_964520565.1 uncultured bacterium
TTTATTTTAAGACTGAGTGTAGCCTCTCCGAAAAGCCCAACCAGTCGTTCAAAATATAATTTCTACCAAAAGCCATCTGACATTCCAATGAGAGACTCATTCAATTACACTGTCAGTGAGTCATTCAGTACGTAATTCGACCAACGGACGGTTATTTTTGCACTCAAGAGAATATGGACGATCAACGCTCAAACCCTCCGTTTTCCGTTTATGCGCGGGGAAATAACGCCTTGTTTTCTGCATTCAAACATACGGCCTGAATTATCGCTTTCATGGATATTCTAATCTCTGCTCTTAACGCCAACCCCATCATCACTCTTTTCATCATCATTGGATGTGGAATCGCCCTGGGTAATGTTCAAATAAAAGGATTCTCATTTGGAACTACTGGTGTAATATTTACAGGGATTCTGTTCGGGCATTTCGGTGTGAAACTACCGCCGGAGATCCGAACCCTGGGAGTGATTCTATTTGTTTACGCGGTTGGCCTACACGCTGGACCGCGCTTTTTCCGCATTATCTATCTACACGGAGTTTCTTATTTGATCATTGCTATGAGCGCATTGTTCTGTGCAGCCTTGACGATCTGGATATTTGTCCATTATTTCAATTTAAATCCAGGGCTAGGGATCGGAATATTTCCCGGCGCCATGACCTCGACACCCGGTTTGGCGGCGGCCTTGGATATCAAAAAAGATCCCAATATCTCCATTGGGTATGGAATCGTATATCCATTTGGAATTATTGGGGTTATATTTTTTGTACAGCTGCTTTCGCTCATGAAGGGGATATCCAGCGAACTGCAAAGAGAACGGGAACAAAAGCACCACTCCGACCTTACCGTTCATACCAAACACTTTATAGTTACTAATCCAAATTTCACGGGAAAACCTCTCCTTGAAATCGATCTACACAGCATGACTCAGGCCAACATCACCCGCATTCAACGCGGCGATAAAATATTCATGGCGCATGGAGATATCGAACTCCGCTTAAACGATGTGGTCCGGGCTGTGGGTACCTGGCGGGAATTGAAAAAACTCGAGCATATTATCGGAGCGGAAACGCAGGCTGACTTGGATATCCCGCGCAACCTCGTATCGCGGGACGTTTATATATCCTCGCCTCAATGTGCAGGTAAAACACTGAGTCAACTTGAGATACAATCTCTTTACGGCGTTATATTAACCCGTCTTCAACGCGATGAAATGGAAATCGTGCCGACCGGGAAAACCCGTCTGGAAATCGGCGATCTGGTACGTATAGTAGGCGATGAAAGCGATTGCGAATTGTTCGTTAAAATCTTCGGGCAGGCGGAAAAACGAATCCATGAAACCAACTTATTACCGCTTTCCATCGGGATCGTTCTCGGCGCTTTTTTAGGGAGCTATTATTTCAACCTCCCCGGCGGACTCCGATTCCGGCTTGGAATGTCGGGCGGCCCTTTGTTGATTGCATTGATCGTCAGTCATTTTGGCCGAATCGGTAAACTTCGCACGCGTGTCCCTTACGCGGCAAAATATCTGACGAGAGAGATCGGCCTGGTTTTTTTTCTGGCCTCCGCTGGAGTGGGAGCTGGAGAATCGTTTTGGATTGTCTTGAAAGAAGCCGGGCTTTGGATCGTCCCTATCGGCATATTGACTACGCTGGTTCCCATGATCGTCTCTTATCTGATGGCTGTCTATTTGTTCCGTCTGGGAAAATTAGCCGCAATGGGTGTGGTATGTGGCGCGATGACTATGACTCCGGCTTTAGCTGTCATCAGCAGTAAGATCGATTCGGATATTCCCCCTCTGGCCTATGCCACCATTTACCCCATTTCAATGGTATTGGTGACCGTTTATAGCCATTTACTCGCTATAATTATTTCATAAATGGTTATATTTACAGAACATAAACATTATTCTTTAATTTGACTCCCCTCCCTCGGCAGACAAAACATCGAATAAAAGAAACTCATCCTGAGATTCTTCTCTGACTTTCAGGTTATCCAGTAACGTATCGATCATTTTTCTCGTATTCCGCAACTCATTACGTAAGTCCCGTTTCCGGGTTTCCTCTATTTCATCAAAATTCAGATCGACAAACGACTTGGTTATATTATGCAAGTGAGAAACGATAATCGTCACGCGATCGCGTTTCCGGCTATGCCCGCGTGTGATCGCTCGTACTTCCCTTCCCTTGAGATTCTTCTTTTTCACCT
>CAZFOX010000906.1:0-2201 GCA_964520565.1 uncultured bacterium
GCTCCAGCTGCGCGGGATTGTCGAGAGTCACCAGGGTGACCATCTGCGGGCGGCTCGCCACGTAAATAGCAAAAATCATCGCGGCCAGCAACAGAACCGGCGCTCCCACAAAGAGCGCCTTCTGCTGGATGGAGAGGTTTTCCCAGATGCGGGCAACCTGGTCCCGGATCTGCTGGTAAAACTCATTCATACGCCTCTCCTTTGCCAAGTTACCAATCGATCGGCTGTTCTATACGCTTTATTGAGAAACCGTACTCTCTTCTTGCTGCCAAACGATTTGCCCGGAACGTTCGGACAGCATACCGGCCTGGCTGATTGGATTATTACCATTTCGATTCAAACCAGCCCCGGCCTGAAACCAGTCCTGCTTGGCTAACTCGGATAATATCCAGGACTTATCGCCGGGATCGATCAGTATGGCGTTTCCTTTCTTCACAAAAGGAATACTCTCCGTCTCCAAATACAACTGTACTTTTTCCAGAAGAATGGAATTATTGCTCGAAATCAAATTGACCCGGCCGGATTGATCGGCCAGCAGAAAAATCGTGATCAAAATCAATCCCGAAAAGAAAGGGATACACCACAACAGTAGTTTGTAGGAAACGGGGCGTTCTCGAACGACCTCTTTGGCAATCAACACAGCCGTAGTAACCATGCGTATAGACCCTCCTTGCACGGAAAATCCAACGAATACAGACACAGATTCCCAAATTATCAATAGATTCTTTCAAGGCGACTCTGCAAGTTGATCTCTCCGAACACTTTTTGAGCCTTGAAAGAAATTACGAAAACCTGAATTTCAAATCTCTTTGGCTAGGTTATAGGATTGGAAGAGGACTATTAATACCGAGAAGGAAGATTATAACAAGACACATTTCCAGTTTTCCCATTCAGAAAATGGGAACCTGGATCACTCGGTGAATCCCTCAACCCTTTCCATAGCCCAACCAGGCTAAAAATAAAAAATCAAACAGGTTATTCAACTCCATTTACGAAAAAAAATCAAGCATCTTTTTTAAAAACATTCAAATTTTCTTTACATTGGCGCACCGCGTTTCCTTTTATACCGGCATTCGCCGCAATTCATCCCAGGCTTTCAGCAATTGATTCCGTACCTGCATCATGAGATTGAACGCAATGCCCGCTTCTTCGGTGGCCGCCATAACCTCGTGGATACTGCTGATTTCGCCGGTAACCAATTTTTCGATTTTTTCCCCGGCAGCCGCCTGCATATTGTTTACTTCATTGATCGACTTTTTTAATAATTCCACAAACGACTGACCGGGGACATCCGGCTCTTTAGGTCCGAATTCCCCGATTTGTCCTTGTTCCGAAGGTCCGGGGCCAATCGGCCCCATTGGCAATGCGCCGAGCGGATCGACCATACCGCTTATTCAACTCCTTCTTCGCCGGAAGGTTCGGGATTCCCCTGTTTCCGTAATTGATTCATCAGAAAATACTGCATCATCTGATTCGCCTGCATCGTATCCGAAAATGCCGTTTGGGCCTGGTTCATCGCCTGTTCGACGTTCTCATAGCTCGATGACGAGGCCTGAGCCACCCGATCCGCTTCCTGGTTGATCTGCCCCAGCGCCTGCATGAGTTGATCCTGAAAATTGGCTCCTTGCCCAAAAACCGGCTGCGAGGGAGAGGCTTCCGGTTTTCCAGGTTCAATCGGGCCTATCCCTTTTGGGAATGAGGAGATGAAATTGATATCGGCCATGATCCGTAATTCCTATCCGTTCCATCGGGATCAACGTCCGCCGCCCATCTGCAGCGCGCGTTGTTCCATCTGTTTGAAGGCATTAAACGCCGTGAGATTCGCTTCATAAGCCCGGGATGCATCGATCACATTCACCATTTCCGTGGTAACGTTGATGTTCGGGCGCAACACCATCCCGTTTTCGTCCGCCAGGGGATGGCCGGGATCGTAAACCTTCATAAAAGCCATCTCCGACCGGTCTTCGACAATCTTCTGTACCTTGACTCCACAACCGATAATCCGGTTCAGCCGCCGCCGTTCGGTGGTCAGGGTATCGGCAAACGTTCGCCCCGGCGCTTCAAAAAGAACTTCCCGGCGGCGGAACGGCGACCCTTCCGCCGTCACCATCGTATTGGCGTTGGCGATGTTGTTGGATATCACATCCATACGGATGCGTTGGGCGGTCATTCCCGAAGCGCTGATGGAATAGCTCATCGAA
>CAZFOX010000907.1:0-2198 GCA_964520565.1 uncultured bacterium
TCTTTCAAGGCGTTTCTGCGAGTTTGTCTCTCAGACTACTTTTGGAGCCTTGAAAGAATTTGCAGATACCCGAATTTCAAATATCTTTGGCTAGTTCTTGCTTTCACTCATCGCAAAACCCTTAAAACCGCAATTCCCCCCAAACTTGCATATTAATGCCTCTTTTTTGTCGTCCCCGTCCCTATAGATAGGGAAGTTTTTCTCCGGCCGGAGATTCCCGGGACGCGCAGTAAGCAGCCTTTCTCTTTACTAGGCGAGGAAGAGAAAGGTAATAGACTGTACGGTCGATGCGTTTGCGTCCATCTCCCGTTGGGCGCGCCCAACAAAATAAAAAAGAAAGCGAAAGAAAGGATCAAATGGAAAACAAAATCGAAGAATCCCTCAAAAGGGACAGGTTGAATCGACCCAAACAAAAGGCCGAAGAATAACTGGAACGGCCTGTCCCCAAAAAATTGGTACATCGATCTCGGTTGAATCCCCATCAACCCCCTCCATCATTTTAAATCCCCTATCCGCTTATCGAAGCCGGCATCTTCTCATCTCAATATTTTCGTGTTTTCGTGATTCAAAAAATAAAAACGGCCGAAGTTGGTTTGAAACACTCCGGCCGTTGATCCAGATAAATTTCTCTTAACCGCGCAAAGCTTTCACAACTTTGTCCGAGGCTTCCGCCAATCCTTCCGCGACGAGGAATGGAAACTCTGCCTGATCGAGAATCTTGCGCGCTTCCGATGCGTTGGTTCCCTGCAGGCGCGTCACGACCGGCACGTTGACTTCCACCTGTTTCATGGCTTCGACAATGCCGCTGGCCACCCGGTCGCATCGGACAATCCCGCCGAAAATATTCACCAACACGGCTCGCACGTCCTTGTCCTTCATCAGGATCCGGAACGCCGCCGCTACCCGTTCCACACTGGCTGCGCCACCAACATCCAAAAAATTGGCTGGCATCGACCCCGCCAGTTTCACCAGATCCATCGTCGCCATGGCCAGTCCGGCTCCGTTTACCATGCAACCCACTTCGCCGTTCAGTTTGATGTAATTGAGGTTGTGCATGGAGGCTTCCACTTCCAGCGGATCTTCTTCCGAAATATCGCGCAGCTCGTGAAACTCCTGCCGGAACAGCGAATTGTCATCCAGGTTCATTTTGCAATCCAGCGCCACAATTCGCCCGTCTTCTGTGATCACCAGCGGGTTGATCTCCGCCAACGAAGCGTCGCAGGCGGCAAAAACGTCGTAAAACTTGATCAGATAATCGATCATCGCCCGCGCCTCTTTTCCCGTCAGGCCGATTCCATAAGCCAGTTTTCGCGCCTGATAGGGAAGGAGCCGCCAGGCGCAGGTGATGTGCACTTTTTGAATCTTTTCCGGCGAGCGGGCAGCCACCTCCTCGATCTCCATTCCCCCCTCCGAAGAGACCATGACCACTGGACGGTTAGAACTCCGGTCGATCACGATGCCGA
The DNA here is from genome assembly GCA_964520565.1 of uncultured bacterium. Lineage (GTDB taxonomy): Bacteria > Hinthialibacterota > Hinthialibacteria > Hinthialibacterales > Hinthialibacteraceae > CAZFOX01. The sequence continues at coordinate 1,464 of CAZFOX010000907.1, forward strand.
CGTAGAGTTCCTTCTTGATCGGCAATCCTTCTTCGACCAATACTTTTAATACTTCTTTCCCTTTCGGGCCGGTCTGGTGGGTTACCAGCATCATGCCCAGCATGTTATTGGCGATCTGCCGCGCCTCGCGGGGCGAATTGGCGATTTTCACGCCGCCGCCCTTTCCCCGGCCTCCGGCATGAATCTGCGCCTTGACCACCACTTTCTCCGAACCAAGCAGGTAGGCGATTCGTTCCGCGCCGTCCGCCGTCGAACAGACCTGTCCGCGGGGAATCGGCACGTCGTGCTCGCGTAAAATCTCTTTTGCCTGGTATTCATGAATTTTCATAACTCAACTCCTTCACCTACAACGTGGCGTATCAACCGGTCTCTCCGGATTTCGAGGCTTGATCCTCTTTCGGCGTTTGCGATGGCTCGTTCTTTTTTGGATCGGTTAATTCCTTCAATTTCGTTTCCAATTCCTGAATCCGATTCTCCAGTTTCTTGTTTTCCTCTTCCAGTTTATCGATCCGGCCTGCATTCTGACCGGCGAGATCGCTCTGTTTGTCTTTTCGAATCTCGGCGATCGCCCGGCCTGCCGCCTCGCGGATGTTCTTCTCCACATCGTTTCCTTCCACCCAGCGCAAGGAAGGGATGGCGTCTTTGCTGCCCAGATTCTGGAGACCGTCGATGGCCGCCCCCCGGATCGAGAATCTGTAATAAATCAAGAAGATCCTGCACCGGCAGAGAAGGCCC
>CAZFOX010000908.1:0-2177 GCA_964520565.1 uncultured bacterium
CTGGAGACCGTCGATTGCCGCCCCCCGGATCGCATCGGAGGACGATTTTAAGTAGTCCAGCAACAAACTAAGGCTCTTATTTTCGTTCGTTTTGGTTTTTCCCGCCAGCCGTCCCATCGCGCGGATCGCCGTTGTGCGCAGTTCCTGGGAAAAGGGATTCTGGGAAAATCGAACCAGATCGCTGAAAATCCGCGGTTCTTCCAGATCGGTCAGGGCGTCGATCGTCGCCATTTGCAGGCCGTCTTGCCACGAGGAACGGCTGAGTCCCGGCTTGAGTATGCTGTAGACATTTTGCGGTTTCAATCGCGCCAGCACTCGCGCGGCGTCGGCCCGGATATGATTGCTGGGATCGGTTTGAAACCGTTCGATCAGGGCATCGATGGCTTTCTTCTCTTTATAAAAACCCTCCAGCGCGTTCACTGCCCGTTTCCGGATTTTCGGTTCCGGATCGTTCAACAGGGAAAGCAAAGCGTCCCGAACTTCCGGCGTCCGTTCCTTGCTCAACGTGGTGATCGCTTCGAATCGCACCCGCAGATACTTGTCGTTTCGCGCCGCTTCGATCAACGCGTTCTGAGTTCGTTCGCTGCGGTGTTCGGCCAAAGCCCGCGCCGCCCGGATTCGAACGATCGCGGTCGATCCTTTTTCCAGATCGTAGAGAAGCATATCTTCCGTTTTCGGATGATCCAGTTCCATCAACACCTGGACTTGCGGATCGACATTCACACTCCGGGGCGCCTGGGCGCAATCGATCAAAACGCTCTCCTCTTTTTTGGATATATCGACGGTTTTTTCAATCGCCCCGCTGTCCGTACAGACCTCGATGGTCAAGGGAAAAGCGAAGGCTGGATCGCCTTCTTTCATTTCCTGAGTTTGCCGGAGAGTGACTTTCACCTGTTTTTCTCGATCGAGCCATTCGTGTCGCACCTGCAGTTTGGGGTGGCCGGGGCGGTACACCCACTGCTCGAAGAATCGATCCATGGGACGGCCGGTGGTTTTCTCGATCGCCTCCTGCAAATCGTCGGTGTCCACCAGTCCCGGCGCATGCCGTTCCAGATAGGTATGCAGACTTTGACGAAACAGATTGTCTCCTAACTGGTTTCGCAGCATGTGCAGAACGCAGGCTCCCTTCGGGTACGAATGCCCGTCGAACATCTCGCCCGCGTCTTCAAACTGATTAGTGACAAGCGCGCGAGTATAGGAATGGCTCTCTCCGATGTAACCCTCCATGCGGTCCAGGATGGCGTCCAGATACGCATCCTTGCCCTTGGTGTGTTCGTCCCACAGGGCATCCGAGAGCGTGGCGAATCCTTCGTTCAGCCACAAATGCGGCCACGATTCGCAGGTCACCAGGTCGCCGAACCATTGATGGGCCAGTTCGTGCATGATCAGCCCTTCCATATCGGTGTCCAGCCGCGCGTTCTCGTCCATCACGATCCCTTCGTACATCGTGGTGGCCGTGGTGTGCTCCATCCCTCCCGCCGTAAAATACCGCACCGCTACTTGGGCGTATTTTTCATAGGGATAGGGATAATCCAGATAATTGCTGAAAAACTCGATCATGGCAGGCGTCTTTCCCATGCTGGGACGCGCGTCTTTTTCCTTGCCGCGTTCGACGTAATATTCCACCGGAATTCCCCGCCACTCGTCGCGTACCACCTCGAAATATCCCACCGCCAGGCTCACCAGGTACGTCGCATGAGGAATCTGCTGCCGCCAATGATCGGTTCGCCAGCCGCCTTCTTCCTTCGAATCGATCAGCAATCCGTTGGACAGGCTTGTAAATTCCTTAGGAATCTTCACGAAAACCTCGGTCGTCAGGCGGTCGTTGGGATAATCGCCGCAAGGGAACCACGCCGATGCGCCAAGCGGCTCGTCCAGCGTGAACATCTGATCGGCGGTTTGGGCCTCCACCTCCTGGGAATGAGTAAATATCATCCCTCCGCCGAATACGCCGCCCATTACTGTTTTTTTTGCCGCGTATTCAATCGATATCGTCTGGGATGCATCCATTGGAAGCGATTCGGGAAAATCCACGTACAGGTTGTTTTCAGAACAGGTCCATTTCGGGGAATTCATCCCGGAACAGGTTACGTTTCGGATGTCCATCTCATGGGCGTCGAAGCGAATGGCTTGAACCCCGGCGTGAATGGGGCGGAGGGTATAATGGGCGGTTCCTT
>CAZFOX010000909.1:0-2168 GCA_964520565.1 uncultured bacterium
GTTGTCCGAAGAGCAGCGCGATTATCTGAACATGGTCAAGCAATCCGCCGATTCGCTTCTTTCGCTGATCAACGACATCCTCGATTTCTCCAAGATCGAAGCCGGAAAGTTGGAATTCATCTCGGTCGACTTCCAATTACGGGATAGCCTGGATGATGCTCTGAAGGCACTTGCGCTTCGCGCCGATCGCAAAAACCTGGAATTGATGTGCCACATCCTTCCCGAAGCGCCGGATGCTTTGATCGGCGATCCGGGACGATTGCGGCAGATTGTCGTGAATTTGGTGGGTAACGCCATCAAGTTCACCGAACAGGGTGAAATTGTGGTCCGGGTGAACGTGGAAAACCAAACCCAGGACCGAGTGACATTGCATTTTACCGTTTCCGATACGGGAATCGGTATCCCCAAAGAAAAACAATCCCTGGTCTTTAAGGCGTTCGAGCAGGTGGATAATTCGCGCACCCGGCAATACAGTGGAACCGGGCTGGGTCTGGCGATATCGAGCCAGCTGGTCGAAAAAATGGGAGGACGAATCTGGCTGGAGAGCGAAGAGGGACGGGGAAGCAAATTTCATTTCACTGCCGACTTCGAAATCCAGAAACATCCGACGGCCGTTACCCATTCGGAAATTTTGGACGTGAAAGGCATCCCCGTGCTCATCGTGGACGACAACGCCACCAACCGGCGTATCCTTCACGAAATGTTAAGCAACTGGCAGATGAAACCGCTGGCGGTGGAGAGTGGCTTTTCCGCTCTGGATATTCTCCGGTTTTCCCAGGAAACCGGGAAAAAATTCCCGCTGGTGATTCTCGACATGAATATGCCGGAAATGGACGGATTCACCGTCGCGGATAAAATCCGAAATGTTGAGAAAATGACCGATGTGTCGATCATGATGTTGACTTCCGCCGGGCAACGGGGCGATGCGGCGCGCTGTAAGGAATTGAACATCGCCGCCTATCTTTCGAAACCGATCAAACAATCCGACCTGTTCGACGCCATTGTCACCGTACTCGGCGCATCTTCGTATGCGAAAGATAAATCGTCGATGCTGATTACCCGCCATACCATTCGGGAACTGCGCAAGCATCTGCACGTGCTTTTGGCCGAGGATAATATCGTCAATCAGAAACTGGCGATGCGCCTGCTGGAAAAATACGGGCATACCGTGGAAGTGGCCAATAACGGAAAAGAAGCCTGCGAAATTCTGGAAAAAACTTCCTTCGATCTGGTATTGATGGACGTTCAAATGCCCATCATGGACGGTTTGGAAGCGACGATGAAAATCCGGCAACGGGAAAAATACGAAGGGGGACACGTTCCCATTGTGGCCATGACCGCTCACGCCATGAAAGGCGACAAGGAAGAATGCCTGGCCGCCGGTATGGATGGATACGTCTCCAAACCGATCAAAGTCAACGAACTGTTCGAAGTGATTCAGAGTGTACTACCCTCGGGCGAGGCTCCTGAAACCGCCGCGGCTCCTCCCGCCGTTTCCGGCGGCGACGATGAATACGATCGCGCCAAATTGTTAGATCGGTTCGACAACGATGAGGAACTGTTTATGGAAATCGTGCGGATTTTCATTCAGGATTACCCCCTGTTGCTTTCTAAAATGAAACAATCGATGGAAGCGGGTAAAAGCGAAGAACTGTCCCGAACGGCGCATACCTTGAAAGGCGCGGTCGGCAACTTTACCGAGGGGAAGATATTCCAACTGGCTAAATCGCTCGAGATCCGCGCCAAAGAAGGCGATATTAAAGCGCTCGCCCGGGATTACGAACTTCTGGAAAAAGCCTTGCATACCTTTGAAGAACGGTTGCTTGAATTTACCAAAAAATAGAGCCGTTTCTCCGCAACGGTTCGGACGGTTTCCACAATTCAAGCGTAGAAACTCCGGCCATACCCGTATTGCTTTTGGATTATTTGGCTTGGGGAAACCCTGTAGCGATCACATAGACCGGCTTTAAAGAGCCGGGGATTTCCAATGCTTCACCGGTTTTTGCATCCAGCGCCACACCGACGGGGACACAACCCAATCCCAGAACCGTCGCCTGCAGCAAAAGATTCTGAGCCGCATGTCCCGCTTCCAGATAAATGTATCGAGTAGCCTGATCCCGGAATTTGGACGTAGCACGTTCGAAATCCGCTAATAAGAGAAACACGCA
>CAZFOX010000910.1:0-2167 GCA_964520565.1 uncultured bacterium
ACACAGTATCGAAAATTCGGAACGGTATATCTCAGCCGCTCCCGTTTGTTGCTATCCCTTTCAATAAAAGATTATCATATCCCGTTTACAATGGCTGGTCAGTGTCTGCGCCTGCACGCGAATCCACTGCTTGACCGGAATCCAAAACTGCCCCACCATTCATTTTCGACGATGGGTATTCGGATACTCCTTCGTAGAATGCATCAATTTTCATCTCGGGAAAAACAATGGTTTTGGCCGCTTGGATTCTGTTGTTTCTAATAGGCTGTTACGCTCAATCCCTGATTCTTACCGAGAAAATCCTTTCGGGTCTTTTTCTGTATTTCCTGGATGGCACTCTCATCATTCTATTAACCTGCACTCTTCGAAAACCGGCCTGTTCCAGCGCACAGGACAATCGCCCTGCATCCATCCAACGGATTGGAATCGCGTCGCTGTCCGTTCTTTCCCTGGCCGTTGTGCTCCTGGGCGTGGCTTCCTATGCGATGGCCGCCGGATCCGGCTCGTATTCATTGGCCTTTTATTCCTGGCTGAGTGCACTGTTTTTATTGGCCCTGGCAACAATACCTGCAGCCTGGAACGACATTCGCAACTACCCGAAACGCGCCCTGATCCCCCTTGTGATTCTACTGACTGTCTCCGCCGTTATTGGAACCTACCGCCTCACCACCGTACCCCCTACCGTTCATGGCGACGAGGGTATGGTGGGGCTCTATGCGAGAATGTTATTGCAAGGGGATATCAAAACCTTCTTTTCAACCTCCTGGTATTCCATCCCGCAATTCTTCTTCGCCATCCCTGCTGGCGGCTTACTTCTCTTCGGCGATCATTTATGGGGACTACGCATGAGCGCTGCCTGCCTGGGAATCCTGAGCCTCATCCCCTTCTTCTTTCTGCTTCATGCCTGGTGGGGAGAACGCGCGGCTTTTCTGGGAGGGCTGTTGCTGGCCGTCAATTCCTGGTTCGTCCACCTTCAACATTGCGGCGTCAATTACATCCAGGCAACCTTCTTCGCCATCACCCTTCTGGCGGTCTGGGCTTATACCAACCACCGGCGGTCGGTGGAACTCCTCCTGGCTGGTGGAGCGGTCATGGGCTTATCCCTGCTTTCCTATCAGGCTAACCACCTGCTGCCTATTCTTTGGATCGCTTCTCAGGCTTGGTTGTTCGTCTTGCGAAAAATTCCTTTGCGTTGGCTGCTTCTATCCACGGCGCTTCCAATCTTCCTCGCATTACTCGTTGTCTCTCCCTTGCTGGTACACGATTTCAAGACCTCCGGGAAAACGGAGATGTTTCATTCCCGCTCCAGTGGGGTGGGAATCTGGACTTCCATGAATTTCCAACATGTGAATGGCGTTTTTCGAGCGGATGGCGACCGTAGTTTGATTCTACGAGAACAAACCAAACGAGCGTTTCTTTCTCCGATCCTCTATCCCGATACCAGCGTCCAATATCGGGGGAAAATGCCTTTCCTGGATCGTTTCACTGCCGTTCTGTTTATACTGGGCGTTACGGTTGCCGGATACCGTTTTTTTGAACCGCGATGGTCGGTTCCCATTTTATGGATTGCCGGGATTCTGCTCGCGGGAGGAGCCATGACCGTCGATGCACCCTTTTACCCCCGCCTGGCAGGCGCGGCCACGCTTTTCTTTATTCCCATCGCCGGTGTATTGTCTCTCTCGGGACCGCGTTCCACAAAAAACCAGGGAAAAGCGGCATTCGCCGTCTCTCTTATCCTGCTCGCCCTTTCTGCCGGTGTGAACCTGTTCCATTACTTCAAAATTTACGCCGAGACGATCGGCCCCCAAAGTGTGCACTATGCCCAGACTCAGATGGCGTATCAAATTCAACAACGCGATCCGGGCGAGACGATTTACGTCATCAATGGCCCGCACTTCTCTTTCAACAGCGGAACCGTCCGCTTTCTTGCCGGGCCGCGAAAGGGTCTGGATTTCCAGGATCCTCTCGCCATTCCGAACGTTCGACCCTGCGCGATTTTTGTCGATGCAAGCCACCGGGATGCTCTTCCCGCCTTGAAAGAACGATTTCCCGCTTATACGATCCAATCGCACGATACGACCGATGGCCGTTCGATGTTTATTTCCCTTACACAGGATTGATCCATCATGGGTGCATTCCAGGTTTTCTATCGCAATGTTTTCTCACA
>CAZFOX010000911.1:0-2162 GCA_964520565.1 uncultured bacterium
AACCGCCGTTTGTATTGATCTCTTCGACGGATAACTGCGCTGCGTTCACACAAGAGGAGCCAACCGTTGGCACACTGCCGGTAATTTCCGCGTTGATTCCCAGGGTCAATGATTCTTCCGCAGACACCCCTCCGGCAACAATAAGACTTAAAGCGATAATCCACGAATACGATTTCATTCACTTATTCTCCTAACGATTTCGGTTTTTTTATAATAATGTATCCTCTTCCGAAAAAAACGGTAGATGAGTGTGAATAACATGGGATAAGCATTCAAAAGACAAAAGCAATTAACGCAATTCTCCTTAATTTTCACAGCTGGATTTTATCGGAATCGCAGATAAGGACGGATGAAGGGGTAACTTAGATTAGGGCGGGAGCATTCGTGGCAGAAAAATACTCCATTGGTATCTTGTATCCAGACATCCAGAGAACTACTTGGAACGATAATAATTTTTGTAAATATTATTTACTTATTTAAGTAAGCAATATGTTGACATGTAACAAAACATTTAATATATGGAAATTTTTGTATAAAATACATTTTTTCCTTGACAGAATTATAGATTCCTGTATCCTGTCTTTGGGCTTCCAACCTCCAGGGGTCGTAAGTCTGTGAGAGATCGCAGACTCCATTAACGACCCCTCTTTTTTTGCCTTTTATTCGCGGTTCACTTCTTCTCCCCCCGTTTTTATATTTATAGGATAAAATTTACTCTCGGTGCGAGCCTTTTTGAAAATAGTATCAAAGGTTGCAAGCCGATCCGGATGCGCATGGGCGATGTTATGAGCTTCCGTCAAATCGTTCTTTAAATCATAGAGTTCAATCGGGCTGTTCCACTGTGGCCGTACTGCTTTCCAATCGCTCAAGCGTATCGCTCGTTTCCCTCCCTGTTCGTGAAACTCCCAATAGAGGTAATCGTGGTTCGCTTGCGGTTTTCCCAATAAGGCATTTTGTATCGACAGGCCGTCAATACTCTTTGGCATTTCTGTTCCCGCAATTTCCGCCGCCGTAGGGGGAAAATCCCAAAACGCCCAAACCTGATCGCTGACGGTTCCCGGTTGGATTTTTCCCGGCCAACGGACGATAGTGGGAACGCGGATTCCGCCTTCATACAAATCCCGTTTGATTCCACGCAGGGGCCCATTGCTATCGAAAAAGTCGGGATCGATTCCGCCTTCGCGGTGGGGGCCGTTATCGCTGGAAAAGAACACGATGGTTTTCTCGTCGATAGCCATGTCCTGGAGCAGTGCGAAGAGTCTGCCGATGTCTGTATCCATCCGTGTGATCATCGCCGCCTTATTTTTTCACTTTGGGGCCAGGGTTCTTGGCTGTAGGGTTTGTCGCTGGGAATCGGCATCCCATTGATGCCCCCTTCGTTAAAGGCGTGGGGAATCGTATACGGTAGATAGAGGAAAAACGGTTTTTCCCGGTTTTGACGCACGAATTTCAAGGCTTCTTCGGTGAATATATCGTGAGAGTATTTCCAGGTATCGAAATAGAAACGTTCTTCATTTTTCCATAGATAATCGGGGTAATAATTATGGGCGCGAGCCTGGTTGAGATATCCAAACCAATAATCGAATCCCTGCCGGTTGGGGATTCCCGTGGTATCCGCTTCACCCAAACCCCACTTGCCGATGATGCCGGTCGTATAACCAGCTTCTTTCAATACTTCGGCGATGGTAACATGTTCGGGAAGCAGTGGATGGCGGGTATTTCCGCGAATGTGCGCGTGACCGGTATGGTAGCCGGTCATCAGACAGCAACGCGAAGGCGCACAAACCGTACTGCCTGCGTAGCACTGTGTAAATCGCATCCCTTCGCTCGCCATACGGTCGAGACAGGGGGTTAGAATTTTTGTCTGTCCGAAGCATCCCAAATCTCCATATCCCAGATCGTCGGCCAGGATGAAGATGATGTTTGGCTGAAGCCTGCTGGATTCGGCAGAGTGAAGACGTTTGGAATTCAAACAATGAATGCCGGATAGAATACCGAGGGAACCCCATCCGGTGGATCGAAGAAAAGTACGGCGAGTTTGTTGTGACATTGTTCGATACACCTCAATTCTTATTTCATGAAATGTATTAAAAAAGGAAGAACGAGCAATATCCTTCTCGAGCTGGATTCAAGCCACTATCCCAAACGCCAGGCCAAAAACA
>CAZFOX010000912.1:0-2161 GCA_964520565.1 uncultured bacterium
AAGGTTTGATTTTTGTTTCCACAATTGGATCGAGTATGATCTGATCGGCGGTCGCCCACAATTCCCGGCCGTTTTCGAAGCGGACTTTATGCCGCCGCGTTATTTCCTCCCGCTCGATGATTACCCCTTTCATGCCGGGAACAACCGTTTGTCCGGGCAGCGGTCCCATATATGTTTTCGCGATAACGGGTGTGTTGGCGTCAAATAGGGTCAGACGAGACATGGATTCACCTCTAGATTCTGGAAGGGGTAGTGAATGAGATAAGGTATCTTGAGATGCAAATGGGGTCTAGGGTATGAACTACGTATGGATTCCTAAAAGAACTGGAGTATGTGAAGCATGATGGATAATTCGATTTCGTTTCGCAACCAGGTATGCCTGATTACGGGGGCATCGCGAGGAATCGGCCGAGGCATCGCTCTGGAATTGGGGCGTCGAGGCATGAATGTGGCAGTCCATTACCGGTGCGGCGAAGATGCCGCCCGCGCAACCGCCGAGGCAGTGCGTGAGATGGGTGCAGAGGCAATTGCCATTCAGGCGGACGTTCAGGATTCCGAAGCCGTTCGACGGCTGATCGAACAAACGTATACCCATTTTGGGCGTATCGATCTGTTGGTACATAATGTGGGGATATTTGAATTACACACCCTGGAGGAAACCTCGATCGAGGAATGGCACACCCTGATGGCAACCAACCTGCACAGTGCGTTCTACTGTGTGAAATACGGTCTGCCTGTTATGCGAAATCGGGGAAGCGGCCATTATATCTTTATTGGATCGGTTAAAGCGGATTCGGTGCGCGCCCGCCATAACGCTGGTGCTTATGGAATCACAAAAACAGGCGTCGTCCTATTAGCCAAGACTCTGGCGAGGGAAGAAGGCCCAAATGGCATCCGTGCCAATGTGATCAATCCCGGTGCGATCGAAGGTGGCTGGGCGACAGAAGCGAGACGCGATTTTCTCATCGAACAGGTTCCTCTGCACCGCCTTGGGACACCGAAAGATATAGCCGCCGCCGTGGTTTACCTGCATTCCGAACTGGGTGCGTATTGCAATGGAAGTGCAATCGACGTAGATGGAGGACTATGGATTTAGACTCCTCTTGCTATAAAATAGAAGCGAATAAAAATTAACCCCCGGTTTGCGGGGGTTAATTTTTGGAATGAGAGACCAAGGGAAACAAAGAAAAAATGGAAACAGCGTGTCTTTACGATTCGATTGTGGTCGCCCCTTCTTTTCAGGAACGCATTCTCGATCAGGCCCGATTCCTCGCACCGCAGGAATGTTGTGGCGTATTGGGGGGACGCGGTTCCGTTGTTACTTCGGTCTATCCGTTAACCAACGATTTAAAATCGCCGAATGAATTTTTTGCCAATCCCAAAGAGTTATTCGATGCTATTCGTTCCATGCGTAAAAAGAACGAGGATATGATCGGCATATATCATTCTCATCCCAACGGCCCTCCTGAACCTTCCCCCTCCGATGTGGAACGTAATTATTACCCCGGTCTTTTTTATTTGATTGTTTCTCTGGAGGGGAGAGAACCTCGCACCAAGTGCTTTATCATGTCTGAAAACCGGACATTCTCACCTATTCAGATAATATGATCGTACCGGCATAAAAACGCGGACATCTCTGTCCGCGTTCCCATTTACTTGAATTGAAAGAGGATAGTCAATCAGGCAGCCTTGGCATAGATATCCTGTAAGGCTTTTTGCGCGGCAAGCCGAACAGAAGAGGATTCGGGATAACGAACCATCACTTCCTGGATGGCGGATACAGCGTCGATCGCACCAACGTTGCCGATCGCGCGAATCACGGATTCCAGTTCCAATTCATTTTCACTCGACAACCTCTCTACCAAGGCGGGAAGCGCCGTTTTACCCATATTTCCAAGCGCCAGGGCGGCATTGCGACGTACTTCCCAACTGGTATTACTCAAACAGGCAATGAGAAGCGGAATGTGACTTCCATCGGGAGAACGGCCAATAATCCGTGCAGCTTCCGCCAACAGATGATAGGAGGCTTTGGGATCGTTCAAAGCTTGGCGCGCCGCTTCGATCACAGCTGGATCGGCGGGCGCCAGTTCCTCCGCCCCGCGCATGGCTTCGTAACGTAGATTGGCATTTGGATCGCAAGCGGCCGTTCGCAACAGGGCGG
>CAZFOX010000913.1:0-2159 GCA_964520565.1 uncultured bacterium
TATCTGGCTTACGTGCCTTACGGATCGGTGCTCTTCGATCGCACGATTGCCGCCACCCGCGTGGCTGGAACGGCAGTCTTCGCTATCTATATTGCCGATGCCATCGGTTACAGCGGCTCGGTCGGCGTTCAACTCTATAAAGACCTAGGGCAGCCCGCTCTGACCCGTTTGGCATTTTTTCGGGAATACACATATTTCACATCGATTCTCGGGACGATCTTGCTGGCTGGAAGCTGCATCTACTTTTTACGAAAAAGCCGGCCTGCCCGATGATCCACAAACGGGATGGCGTTCCATTTCACAAAATCCTTCCTCCAGAATATCCAACGCTCGATCCATTTCCGATTACGGATCGGCATTCTCAATGCCCTTCATTTCAAACCAATATCCTTTTGGATATTATCATGACTGAAAAACACGAATCCGAATATGCGGCAAACGAATTCTTTTGACAAATTAATGGAACTCTAATAATTCTGGGGCATAATAACTATTTATTTTATACATCCTTCAAATAGAAAGTATAAAAGCATGACTTTTCAATCGTCGCTCAAACCTTGGAAAGACAACGTCCTATTTACACCCGGCCCTTTAACGACGAGTCGAACCGTTAAGCAAGCCATGTTAAGAGACTTAGGTTCGAGAGATTTCGAGTTTCTTTCCGTCGTCAGCGATATACGAAATCGGCTGTTGGAGTTAGCCGGTGTAAAGCCGGGTGAATTCGAAGCGATTCTCATGCAGGGCAGCGGCACTTACGGTGTAGAATCGGTTATCTCATCCGCGATTCCTCCCGATGGGAAATTGCTCGTAATCGCCAACGGAGCCTATGGAAATCGAATTGCCAAAATGGCTTCCTTGCTAAAAGTCGATCAGACTCATCTGAAATATGCGGAAAACCAGATTCCCGATCTCGATGAAATCGATCGGACATTAGCTGAAGACACTCGAATCACTCATGTGGCTGTAGTGCATTGCGAAACAACTTCCGGGATCGTTAATCCCATCGAAAGCATCGGTTCCCTGGCGCACCAATACAAACGGATTTACATCGTAGACGCCATGAGCAGTTTTGGTGCTATGCCCAGTGATTTAAAAGCTTGCTCGATTGATTACCTGATTTCATCCGCCAACAAATGCATCGAAGGAATCCCTGGCTTTTCATACGTTCTGGCGCAGCGCGATCGATTGCTCGCCACCGAAGGTTACGCCCGTTGCTTGAGTTTGAATCTCCTCGATCAATGGAAGTATATGGAGACCGAAGGCCAGTTTCGTTTCACGCCCCCCGTGCAGGCATTGATGGCTTTTCACCAGGCGCTGCTGGAATTGGAGGCCGAAGGAGGCGTGACGGGTCGAGCCAGGCGATACCGGAATAATTACGAAGTATTGATTCAGGGTATGAGAGAATTGGGTTTTCGGGAATATCTGACGCCCGAGCAACAGAGTTACATCATTAACACCTTTATTTATCCAAACGACGTTCATTTCTCCTTCGAGGCTTTCTACCAAAAATTGAACGACCGCGGATACTCCATCTACTCAGGGAAGGTAAGCGATGCCCAATGTTTTCGCATCGGATCGATTGGAAGAATCACCCCCAACGACGTCCGCGATTTGCTGGCCGCGCTCCGCTTCACTTTAGAAGAAATGGACGTTGCGATTCCCGTACAATATTAATCGATTTACCCTTCGATCGATTCGAATGACGTCTTTTTTAAAGGAGTTCACTATGGATTTTGTTTTTCAACGTTCGTACCGTGGGCCACTCCAGGCGGTGATTCTCGATTGGGCGGGAACGATTGTCGATTATGGTTGTTTTGCCCCGGCCGTCGTTTTCGTCGAAGTCTTCAAACAACGGGGAATCGATGTTTCGATTCCCCAAGTTCGCCAACCGATGGGACTGCACAAGCGGGATCATCTTTCTACTCTCTTGAATATGGAACCGGTCGCCGAACAATGGCGTAAAAAATTCGGCCATGCGTACACGAATTCCGAATTGGATGAATTGTATAAGGATTTCATCCCTCTGCAATTGGCCTGCCTGGCCGATTACGCCGATTTGATCCCCGGGACGCTGGAGACGGCGGCGGAGTTCCGCAAGCGCGGTATGAAGATCGGAACTACCACTGGTTACAACGCCGAGATGCTCCAAATTGTCAAAC
>CAZFOX010000914.1:0-1023 GCA_964520565.1 uncultured bacterium
GGATATATCGAATCATGTTGACAACAATGCAGTCCCTCTCCCCCGGGAGAGAATTAGGGTGAGGGTAGAAAATCTACCGTACGAAATGCACGACAGAACGAACAAGAACAACCGTATCCGGAAATGTTAGGAGACTGAATAATGAGCAACGTGAAAAAAGTGGTGTTGGCCTATTCAGGCGGACTCGATACGTCCGTCATCATTCCCTGGCTGATCGAGAATTACAAATGCGAAGTTATCGCCTTCGCCGCCGACATCGGACAGGGCGAGGAACTCGAACCGGTGCGCGAGAAAGCCATCAAGTCGGGCGCTTCGAAAATCTACATCGAAGACCTGCGCGAAGAATTCCTGCGCGATTTCTGCTACCCCATGCTGCGCGCCGGAGCCATCTACGAACGCCAGTACCTGATGGGAACCTCCATCGCCCGCCCGCTGATCGCCAAGGCGCAGGTCGCTGTCGCCCGCAAAGAAGGCGCGGACGCGGTCTCGCACGGCGCGACCGGCAAAGGCAACGACCAGGTGCGCTTCGAACTGACCTACATGGCGCTGGCCCCCGATCTCAAAATCATCGCCCCCTGGCGCGAGTGGGAAATCCGTTCGCGCGAAGACGCGGTCGAATACGCCAAAAAGCGCAACATCCCCGTGCCGGTCACCGTCAAAAAACCCTATTCGATGGATCGCAACTTCTGGCATCTCTCCTTCGAGGGCGGCATTCTCGAAGACCCGTGGAACGAACCCCCGGCGGACATGTTCATTCTCAGCACGAATCCCGAAGACGCGCCGGACGAGCCCGAATATGTTGAGATCGAATTCGACAAAGGCAACCCGGTGGCGGTGAACGGCAAACAGATGGGGCCGATCGAACTCATGCAGACGCTCAACAAACTGGGCGGCAAACACGGCGTGGGACGCGTCGACCTCGTCGAAAACCGCCTCGTGGGCATGAAATCGCACGGCGTCTACGAAACCCCCGGCGGAACCCTGCTGGTCGCCGCCCACCGCGATCTGCTCACCCTGACCTGC
>CAZFOX010000914.1:1033-2156 GCA_964520565.1 uncultured bacterium
TGCATTACCGCAATCTCCTCGCGGAACGATACGCCGAACTGGTTTACAACGGCCAGTGGTTTACCACCCTGCGCAAATCGCTGGACGCTTTCTTCAACGAAACCGAACAGTATGTCACCGGCGTGTCGCGTCTGAAACTCTACAAAGGCAACTGCACCACCGTGGGACGTAAATCGCCCAACTCGCTCTACCGCCTCGATTACGCCACCTTCGGCCAGGACGCCGTCTACAACCAGAAAGACGCGGAAGGCTTCATCCGCCTCTTCGCCCTGCCCACCAAGATCGAAAGCATGGTACGCAAAGAAGGAAAATGAACTTCGACTTCAGCTTTTGAAGAAACGATGGGAAACCGAACGCCGGGATGCTTCCCGGCGTTCGGATTTCATCAAAGCGTTGCTGGTCGAAAAAATCATGGAGCGGGGAAAAACGATCTATGAAACCCAGCCTCGCACTACGCGGTGTCATCGGTCATATAATCCTCTTCCTGTATTTATTTGTTCCGGCGGGACGCTGGGATTATTGGCAGGGATGGCTCTATTTCTCTGTTTCAGTGGGTCTCACGGTTACTTATCTGTTCCTTTTCCGCCATAAAGCCGATCTGATGCAGGAACGCATCAAGCCCGGGCCGGGAATCAAATGGTGGGACAGGATATTTTTTGTTTTCTACCTGCCTTTGTATTGCATGATCCCGATCCTGAGCGCATACGACGCCGGCCATGCCGCTTGGACGAATCTTCCGCTCAACGGGGGGATATATGGACTCGGCTATTTGCTTTTTGTTTCCGGTTTGAGCCTCGTCTGTTGGGCCATGTGGACCAATCCCTTTTTCTCCAGCGTCGTCCGCATTCAGAACGATCGCGGGCACGAGGTAGTCGATCGCGGTCCCTACGCCTATGTTCGTCACCCCGGTTATGTAGGCGCGCTGATTATGATGTACGGCATTCCCCTCTGTCTGGGTTCTCTGTACGCCCTGATTCTCTCGATGGCTATCTCGGTTGTGGTGATGATCCGCACCGGGCTGGAAGACGCAACGTTGCAAAACGAATTGCCGGGATATCGCGAGTATGCAACGGATCTTCCAGAGCCCAAACGAGGATAAGTTCAAGGAGGGGAGGGGGATAGG
>CAZFOX010000915.1:0-2150 GCA_964520565.1 uncultured bacterium
GAAAACAAAGCGATCGCCCCCTGCGTAATAAAAATCCACCGCCACGAGACGAAAGCCAACAACGCGCTGCCGATAGAGGGCGCGGTGGCGGGCATCACGGCCAGAACGACGCCGATATAAGCCAGCATCTGCTGGCGTTGCTTCCCCTCGTACCGGTCGCGGCAGATGGCCAGCGACATGGATGAGGGAGAGGCGGCGCCGATCCCCTGCAGCATTCGGTAAGCGATCAACTGCCAGACGTTCGCGGACATCGCACACAAAAAACTCGCACACACAAACAGCGACAGACCGAAAAATAAAACCGGTTTGCGACCGTATTTATCCGAAAACGAACCACAGAAAAGCAGCGACAGGCTGTAGCAGGCAAACCACAGCACCAGCGACAGATTCACCTGGCTCTCCGCGACTCCCCAAAGCCGGGCGATGTCCGGAATGGCGGGCAGATACATATCCGTCGCCAAAGGAGGAGCGGTGGCGATCAGCCCCAAAAAGAGAAGATAGGTTCGCTCGCTACGGATATTCATGCACGATTCTCCGGCGATGGCTCCAGCAAGGGTGTTGGGTGAATGTCTTATGGGATCAGATTGTATTTTCTCCCCTGCCGGACGGCAATCGGAACGCAATGGGGATATCGTGCCTGTTTCATGGGAAAGATTTCGTTATGCAAAGACCGCCGATCACCAACCGCCACTGGCGCCGCCACCTCCGGAAGACCCCCCGCCGAAACCGCCGAATCCCCCGCCGAATCCGCCGCCCCCGCCGAAATGCGAACCGCCGCTCCAATGCGACCGGCTTCGTCCACTCCCTCCTCCCATTAGCAGGTACAACAAGAAGAGATTGGGGTGGCGAACAAAAAACAGAAATACCAGAATGCCCATAATGAGCGAAAACAGACCGCCCAATGCGCTTCCCCCGCTATCCGAACGGCCTCCAGCGCGATTTGGCCGGGGAGCCGGGGCGGCCTGAAGGTTGAATTCGCCAAGTGGAATGTTTTTCGCTTTCGCGATTTCGGCCACGAGGGAAACGGATAGGTTATACAAACCTTCCCCATACCGTCCGGCTCGGAAGGCATCTGGAAGAAGCGTTCGCCCCAGTCGGGAGGCCACTACGTCGGGAATATCGCCTTCCAGGCCGTATCCCACTTCGACACGCCATTTGCGATCGTTAATCGAGATTAGGATCAGAAGGCCGTTATCCTGCCCCTTGCGACCGATACCCCACTCGCGGAAAAGCGATTCGGCCGCTTCTTCGACGGTGGCAAATCCTCTCTCGCCCAGGCTCGAAATAGAAACGATCGCCAGTTGTGCCTGGGTCTTTTTATCGAGAACAGTAGCCAGTTGGTTGAGGCGGTTTTCGTCGGATTCCGAAATGACACCCGCAAAATCGGAGACGTAATTGGCCGGTTTAGGCCAGGGCTGAGGAGCCGAGGCCGCCCAAACTGCCCCGGCCAGAGCCAGAACCAGAACTGTCCCGCGAATCGATTGGAGGCGAATCCAAGAAAGAGTCATGCGTATCGTTCTCCATGTGTACCATTCAGGCTTCCAGCCGGTCGATCAAAGTGGCCAGTTTCAGCAACGCGTCGATATAATCGCTATAGATGGATGAAACATTACCTTGGATCGAAGCGCGTCCGGCCGCGTGTTCCCAGACCTGGCGGCAAGGCAATAGCGCGAATTGAGCGCGGTTTTCCAATTCGCGAAGAATCTCATCCCGGGATACTGGCGGATGATCGACGCCCAGAAACCGAAGCAGGTTACGAAATACCGGGAACAGCTGGCGCTGGGCATCTACCAGAATCTCAGTCAGTTCCCGGCCGGTTTCCGGACGTTCCATCCATACCTGGCGGAGGCGGATCAGTTTCCCCTTGATCTGTTCTTCGATCTTCACACGCAGATATTCACGGGGGATTTCCAAAGCGTCAACGCGATCTTCCAAACCAAACAGGAGCAGATGTTTATCCTTGATCTCCATGAATTCCAGTGGAAAGGTATCCGCCGAGCGCCGAAAGGTCTGCACCGAAAGACAGAGAGGCGCGACGATGCGTTTTTTCAGACCGTCGCGAACCAGCGGGCGCATGATCTGCAATTCCACCGCACTGAACGAATCGAACAGGATCACGTGCGGCGCTTGATGACTATCTGCCGCTTCGG